>CAMWJR010000017.1 GCA_947174645.1 uncultured Verrucomicrobiota bacterium
GCATATATTATAATTTTGTAAAAAAATATTGTAAGTAATCTTTATGAAATTATTATAAAATACATGTCAGATATGCCAAATAACATTGCATACCACGAGGCTGGGTATGCACAGGGACAGGAACGGCCCGCGTATTATGGTCGTCCATTTTTATCAAAATTTCAAGATGTAAATGTTCGCCGGAGTCCAATATCCAAGGGAATTCAACAGCAAGATTGGCAGTTTGATGACTTTGAAGCTGAAATAAAGCCTCAAGGTATTCAATCGCAAGCGCCCGAGGAGATGACGGTCCCGGAGCCAGACGATATTTTTCAGCAAGAACTCGATTTAACGCCAACCCAGGGGCAATCCTACCCTATAAGCCCGATATCTAATGCACTGCTAGCGAAGAAAGATCGCACACTAAACTTCAGTGACCAGCGTCAGGCTGTAGTTTGGGAGGTGGTAGCGCAGCTTAAAGATACCGTGAGCCGCATGGATTTGAGCCGAGGAATTTATCCTGAACACCTCAACGTGTTGGGCAAGTTCGCGGAGAAGGGCATGCAGAACATCGAGTCCTACCTCCAAAGTCACCAGAGTAAGGATTCGGAAGAAGCGCTTCAAGAGGCCTCAATGTATTGGACGTACTACCAACAGATTCGCGATACGTCCAAAATATTGCAGTGGAACTGCGGTCAGCTCAATCAGATCCTCAGCAACATTACCCCGAGCGGTGTTTTCAACAATGACCGGAGTAACGCGGGAGCGCTCGTCGCGGCCGTTTTAAGGCACTGGGGTTGCACGACATTTTCGGGTAGGAGCTTTAGTGTCGATCAGGTCCGAAAGGCCATTTTGTGTGCGGTCCTGACCCCATATGCCCAAGTCAATAATGATGGCACGGCAGCAATTGTTCATAATTTGCGTCGGAATAACCCGATCCAAATGTTAGAGTGGATTGCGCAACTAGTACAGAACGGCTATATGGAAGCTCCTGAGCGACGTACACGGATTCCGCTCATCTCGGAATTTTTCAAACGTTCCATTTTAGAGCATCTTACGGGTAAGAAGGTGTCAACAAGGTCTACTGGGACTATCGAGATTTCCGACTTAGTTAGTGCCTTCGAAAATGCGGGACCAGATCGGACGTGCAACGCGTTAGCCTTAGCCTTTGAGGCCGTATTGGAGTCGCAATGTTGGGGTGGAAGCGAGCAATCCGATTTTAATAAAATATTTTCCAATTTAGGACATACCGCAGAGACGAAACACATACCTCTTGCTAAGATTTGCACCTATGTGAAGCAAATGTCCGGCGCTCAAAGCCTGGATTATGGGGCGCTCCCCGTTGTTTTAGGGTCGTATCTCATCATCGGTCTCAACCAGTACCTTCAAAATATCCGCCAGCTCCAGGCGACGGATCCGCAGTGGGGTTCCTGTGATCTCGATCGGGTGATTGCCTTTTGGTATTCCAATGATTCGGAGCGGCCTGTTCTGTTAAATCTTAATATTCCGCAATACCTACAGGAAGAGTTGCGCAACAAAATCACTAATCCTGGTGCCCCGTTATTTACGAGCCGCGACGTTGAGAAAGTGTTTGAACATTTGGATCAGCAAAGTGCTCCAATTGTTATAGGTGAGCTAGGAACTTCAGTCGGCGGTGGCAATATTGTCTTTCATCCAAACAACCAAACGAAAGCTAATCCTCTAGATTACGCGGAAGTGGATGATGAGACTCTAGCGCGTATTTTTGGTTCACCGGAGACATGGGAGCATGCTGTTATGGGTTCCGCTATAACAACTCCGGGTGCGATGCATCAATTAGGGTTCTCTAAGCGACAGGCTTCGTCTGGAGCAATGAACGGAAGCAATGCGGCCGGTGGTTATGCAGTTTTCCCGAATTTCGATGGACGCCAAGCAGGACATCTGGTACCATCAGATGCCAATAACGGAGGGATGCTTCAAAAAGTCCGCAATGGAGTCGCGAAAACACGAGAGGGAATAGTAGAGGCCCGAAAGAAGTTGAAAGAAGCCGTTAAGATTGCAAATGGGGCCCTAAAGGGAGCTAAATGGGCATATAAAAAAGCGGCAAAACTTCGCAAGGTATGGGACGATTCCAATCTGAATGTTCCCGAAAAACTTGTGGGAGCAGCCTTTATACTCATGGAGCAAGAAAAAAGCGATGAAACCAAAGAGAAGGGCCAGAAGAAGGGCCAGAAGAAAGATTGTTTTGCAAAGGCTGAGGCTTGTTTAAAAGTGCTCGAGTGTATGGCTGATGGGACAGCATTAAATGGTAAGGAACAACAGGACAATCCATTGGATGTGACTGACAGTACACTTGGTAACGTACAAGCGATATGTGATGGCTTGCATGGCAAAGAAACATTAATGCAGAATGGTGTTCATCCACAAGCTATACCTTTTTATGGTAAAGCTCCTCAGCAAGCACTTGTTTGGGATGGTATGAGCGTACCTAAGGCAATAATTGAGGAAATCAATGATGATGATGATGACGGAGCACACAATGTCTCAGCGCAGCCGATCGTTGAAGATCTCGATGATGGAAATACTTCGATTGATACTGAAAATGGTGAAATACCAACGCAAGATGCAGAGTTGGCCGCTGCTTCAGATGGAGGCAATGTTGCGAATAGAGCTTGGAATGCCGCAAAGGGTGCAGCTCAAGCTTTTTCCAAATGGTGGCACGGGTCTAATGCATCGGCTGCAGAATAAAGTAAACATTTAAAGGATAACAAAATCCCTTGCCTTGGAGAAAAACCCAGGGCGAGGAATTTGTCTTTTTGGAAAAACTTAATCGGAGCATATTTGTGTGAGACGATCAATAGAGCTCAACCTCGATAATTTTTAGAGCGCGTCGACGGGGGAACCAAGATTGTGAAAAAGCGATTTTTTCTGGAAGATTTCGACGTAATCGTGAGCGGCTTTACGGCAATCCGACAATACCTGTTGTGCCTGTCTGAACCAAAAAGTTTCACTTACCTGATCATCGGGCTTAAGGTGCGCGAGCGCGGGGGCATTTTGCTTCAGTTCACGCTGCAGATCCTCGGTACTTTCCTTATTGTTTTTGCGAAACCTCCCCAACATTGCCCACAGGATGCCATAACGCGAAGCGATGGGCAGTACGACTTGGACCACAAGGCGGCCGAGATTTTGCGTAATTGCAGTTGTTTCAATCTCGGGGTGTTGTTCATGGATCGCGTTGTATTCGTGCGCAAGAAACTCCTGAGCGTAGCGAAAAAGCTCGTTAGCGCAGGCACCGCGAGCGATCTGTTGAAAACGCCCCCCCTCGAGGTTCATTTTGTAATAAAATTGCTCGAATCGTGGGCCATAGATGCTGCGATCGGCAATCTTCAGATATCTGGAATAATCCGTGGCGATAGTCTTGAGGCGTTCAAATACTTCCTGGGAATTGCCGAGAAACGGGGCTAAAAATGTATCGATCCGATCGGTAGCATTTGCGAATGGCAGTACCTGTTCGAGAACAGCATTGAAGAGCTCATCGTATTTATCTGCTGGGACTGGCTGCCCGTACATTTCCTCAAGATAAGCGAAGTTTTTCTTCAAAATCGTCCGGTAAAGCACAGAGATTGGCGGCGGCGGTGGATTAGCTTTGACCGCTGAAGCTGTTATTGTTTCGGCCTCTAGTGACGCAGGAGTCGCTGATTCCGTGGATTGCTCCGCATTTTTCTGGTGAATGACACTTTTGAAGAAAGCGTTGCGTTCGGCCCAGAGAATCTCGAATGCATTTTTACCTAAAACTTCTGCACGTTTCTGCGGCGAAGCTTCTTTCCCGATGTTTTTGACGAGCTGCCTGGGCATGGGATTTAATCCCAAAGCCCTCGTCGGGAGAATGCCTAAAAATAACGCCCAACCGGCAACACCAACGAATTGACAATACAATTTCCCATCCATCCGCTGGCGACGTTAACCGATGATTGCGTTTTGGCAATGCTTAATAGGGGAGAGGAAATTGTTTGGTGAGTGCAATAACGCGTTCACGGACCGTAGCAATGATGGTGTCATTATTGAGATTCCTCAAAACGGTATCGATAAATTCGGCGATTTGGAGCATTTCGGGTTCCTTCATGCCCCGTGTAGTAACCGCGGGAGAGCCAATGCGCAAACCGCTGGCCTGGAAGGGGCTCCGGGTTTCTCCAGGAACGGTATTTTTATTCAGCGTAATGTTGGCTTTTTCGAGGGCCATCTGGGCATCCTTACCGCTGACGTCGGGGAGCGTCGCGCGTAAATCGACCAAAAAAAGGTGATTATCGGTTCCACCGCTGACGATGCGGTACCCGCGCTGTTGGATTTCCGTACAAAGCGCTTTTGTGTTGCGCAAAATCTGTTCTTGGTAGGTGCGAAATTCCGGGGAAAGCGCCTCCTTAAAGCAGACCGCCTTTCCGGCAATGACATGCATCAGCGGTCCTCCTTGTGTTCCAGGAAATAACGCCGAATCGATACATTTGGCAAACGCTTCTTTGCACATAATCATCCCACCGCGAGGGCCGCGAAGCGTTTTGTGAGTTGTCGTCGTCACAAAGTCTGCAAACGGTACGGGCGAGGGGTGGAGACCAGTCGCGACGAGTCCCGCAATATGGGCGATATCGGCCATTAGAAGTGCGCCATAGTGGTGGGCAATATCCGCAACGCGCTCGAAATCGATTGTCCGAGCGTAGGCCGAGGCACCGATGGTCACTAGCTTCGGTCGGACGGTTTTTGCGAGCTCCTCGAGGGCGTCGTAATCGATAAATTCGGTTTCTCGATGAACACCGTAGTGCGTTGTCCGATATAGCATCCCACTAATATTTTTGCAGTATCCATGGGTTAGGTGGCCACCATCCTCGAGTGACATCGTTAAGATGGGGTCCCCGGGGCTGAGGCAGCTCAAATAGACCGCGACATTGGCTTGGGTTCCCGAATGAGGTTGTACATTGACGTGTTCGCAGTGAAAGAGCTGTTTTGCCCGTTCGATGGCCAGTGACTCGACCTGATCGACAAATTCGCAGCCGCCGTAGTAGCGCTTTTGGGGATAACCTTCGGCATACTTGTTCGTCAAAACACTACCGACTGCCTGGATAACGGCGGGCGAGGTGAAATTTTCAGAGGCAATGAGCTCGAGGTGCTCTTCTTGGCGCTGATGTTCGCGTTCGATAATTGCGGCGACCTCGGGATCAACGTGTGGTAAATCTTTTTGGGAATCCATGCTAACTTTACCTCAGATCAAAGCATTCCATTGACTCGAATCAACCGAGAAATTGTAACCATTGATGGAGTACTTTCAAAAAACATTAAATTTCGCATTGACATTTTAGGGTATATTTACAAATTCCGGCCCGGATGGGTATGAAAAAACTGATAACAATCGGTGGGGTAATGTTGGGTCTTGCCACATACACACAGGCGAGTGTTCCCTGCTTTAAAAATTGGAATGATCGTCGGCTTTTAGATGCGCGGATTGCGATCGGCAAAACAGTTTACAAAGTGACGGACCTAATGGGTGACCAGTCTGAAACTTTAAAAAACTTGTTTACGAAAAGCACGGATGCGAATTCAATGGTTTACTTTGGATATTATTTACCAATCGCACTCTTTGCGGCTGCAAGTAATAGTGTTAGGTCGGGCACCGATTCGAAGACCTATCTACAACTTTTATTGGAGGGAACGGATGATATGATCATTCCATTTGAAACTTCCCTGGGCTGGACGGCGTTGCATGAGGCAGCTCTTAATTCTGATGAAAACAAGATGACAAATATTATGCTCCTGCAGCAGGATAATCGTCTTGATATTAACCGGAAAAACCGGGAGGGCGATACAGCACTCATGGTCGCCATTAAGGCTGGGAATTACGTTGCTGCTCGAAAGATTATCGAACTTTATGGGGAAGAGCTCGACCTTGAATCGACTAACAAACGCGGCGAGACACCAGCGTTATTGGTCAAAATTATAGAACATCAAAATACGGTCAATAACATTACCAATGACACCAAATTTACAGAGTTGCAGAATGCATTTAACACGGTACGAGAGTCGATCATGTCAGGAAATTAAAATTTAAGAGAAAGGGAAATAGGATGGATAAACGTTATTTAGCGTCATTTTTACTATTGGGGTCTTTCAACGTCTCAAATGCAGACAACGCCAGCGTACTAACACCAAGTATCGCCATTCCACAAATCAGCACGTGGGATAGTGATCAAAAGAGGGCGGCGCGTTTCTGGTACAGCGGCACAGAATATGCCATCGATCAACTCGATAATTTGCTCAATACTGTAGTCGGAGCAAAGGGCAATGCTCCTAATACGAAGGTACTTGTTGGATTTCGGCTTCCGGCGATCATTTTGGCGGCTTGCAGTAGTTTGCCTGATGCACTGGATTCGATCTTAAAGAACACAAATGCGAGCGTCACGGCGGAAACGATTTTACGCTATAATGCGGCGCACGCGGCGGCGATCAATTCGGCGAAGTGTTTGCAATTAATTGTCGACGATGGCCGTATTGACATCAACCGCCGTACGATGAATGGCGAATCGCCGCTCTTTTTTGCGGCGAAGCACTATGGCGAAAGCTGGCTCCTAAATTCAACGAATAACGACAACCCTCTACGCATACTATTAAAGGCAAAGAATATCAATCTCAACTCAGAAGATTATCTGGGGCGGACGATTTTCCATATTGCAGTTATGAAGGGTGAGGCGACTGTTGTTGAAGTTGTTTTATCCTCAAATTTTGCTCCAGTTTCAGAGAGTGGACAGACGTTAACAACAGCATGTCCGAGTTGCGGAAGCGTCCTTGAGTGTGATGATTGCCATAAGACAGCGGCAGCGATTGCCGGTGCGGATACGCGCTATAAACTCGACCTTACGAAGCCCGACGCCTACAACTATGCCGCAATTGATTATATCTGGCGGATCACTGATGGTGCAAAGCGTTTAGCTGTGATGACTGCCATTGAAAAGGCTGCCGAGAAAAACGAGCAGGTGAAAAATCTAACGTTTACCGTATCGCAAGCAGACTGCACAACCATCAAAAATCAATATGCGAATGTAAAAAAGATTGTTGATACAGCAAGTGCAGAAGGACTTAGTGCAGCTGAGAACATTACTCCTCTTCTAGGGGAAATCGGTACAGAGGCGGAGAATATCAGCAAAAATTCCACGCTCCAAAGCGTTCCCGCAGAAGGTCTGTCGGATAAATGGGAAAATTCGCCCGGTTGGGAAATGGCAAAAGCTGTGGCAAATGCTCGTGTCAAGATTCAGGAAAATATCGCAAAAATCCGTGATTTTATGAGTGTCGATGCGCAACGCATTACGCAAGAACAAGAAGACGCCTTCATTAATCTTGAAATTGCGCTCCGCGACATCGAAAGCGCAATCGCACATCTTTAGTTATTTGACGATATTAAGTTCATAGCAGCGCACCTCTCCGGAGGTGCATCTTAGTTGTTTACGGCGAAACCCGACGAAAGGCTGGCCCTACTCCGGAACCTGGAAAGCTTTGCAAAACTCATCGCAACCCTCTCTAAAGTAACAGGCACTTCCTTTGATCTGTTTTCTTTTCCCTGACGATCTTTATCTCCTCTTCTGAATATCTTGCCCTACCTGCTTTTGCTCCGTCATATAAAATCTCAAACACTTTAATCTTCCCCGCATTCTCTCTCCCGCCTTTGCTGTTGATTTTGATGTGGTACCCGACAAACTTTTCAGCACCTACAACCTCTCCATTTTTATCTTCGACACCGACCCACGTGCAAAAAACAGGCACTCGAGTTTTAAGGGTGCAAACTTCTTTCAACGCATTCGAGTAGTAAATGGACCTCTTGTCCTTAAGATATATCGAATTATCCCTGACACCGTAACTGGCTAGGACCGGCAGCCCCCAGTTTGAATAACTCGGGTCTCCGGAGATGATCGTACAAAACCTCCGGTTGCTGGAGTACCACGAACCGTTCCTCTCCGCCTCACTCCCATGGTGAGGTGCAACGAGTATGTCGACATCCTTAACAAACTTCCGGTCAGCTTTCCTCAGACAGTCATGCATTTCCCCTGGCGCGTCTCCGGTGAAGAGTATCTTAACACCATAATACGTCAGCGCCAGAACTAGCGATGTATCGTTAGCTTCTAGGTTGCCTTCATGAGTCTTGGGTCCCGTTTTTTTGTATTGGGACGAGGGAATCAGAGGCTTTAAGCTAATAACCCTCCCCCGTCCAGTTCTACAGGGAAACCCCTCTAAGAACTCCTCAACCTTCTTCTCTATGGTCTCTCTGAATGTGTTCGCACTACGGTCCGACCACCAGACCCTCGCCTTTAGCACCCTTCCGGTATTTTTATCATTCAGAATTCCCTTGATCGACTCTGAGGCCTTAATCAACGCTCGACCTGATGACCCCTTCGGCAAACCATTTTTACCCCCGCCGATACCAACAATAATCGAACCCACATCAATCTCCTTTCTCCCTTTTTCTTCTTTCTGCCCCTCTAGTTCCTCTAGTTCACTAGCCTCCTCCCTCTCTAACTCCCCATCTTTTCCATCCTCATCCTTCTCAAGCTCTTCTACTTTCTTTTTTATCGTCGCCATCTCCTTACTAGTAGGCGCTTCCCCCCTTGCCATACCACTCTTATTGATGAAAAAGATCCCATTGATGTGATCATCATGCAAATGCGTAACCCACAACATCGCATTTTCTTTTCCTACTTTCTTCGATACGCCCTCCTTTCCAAAAAAGTAGTCTCCAACAACATCATTCCACTCTTTGGAGGAGCTGAAACCGTTAGGAAAGAAGCCCCTCTTGCCAAAACCGCAGTCAACCCACAGGCCTCGGTAGAGTTGTTTCCCATCACCATCCCCTGCTGAAAAGCGCACGAACACGCAATTTCCAGCCCCTGCATTCGCGATGTAGATGTCACACTCACCACCTTCTCCAAGGAACAACCCGAGGAAAAGCATAAATGATGCAACAAACCGGAATCTTTTCATGCCTGGGAATTAAATGAACTTTTTACACTTTTTCTGCAGCTTCCCGAATTTGTCCTTACAATTTCTGTTGTCTTTATTGGCTTCCCTTACTTCCTGACTTCCCCAGCCGGCGTCCCGCAAAAAAATTAATTCTTCCGCGCTCTTTAGATCCTTATCTCCAGAGACATTTTCCGAGAAAATTGCCTTAACATCGAGCTTATCGGGTTCGACATTGCAGAACCAGCTCCAAAAATTACACAAAAAATTCAATTCCTCAATGAGGCGTGTAAGCACATTCCTCGTTTCCTGCTCCTTTGCTTTTGCGAGAAACCTGCCTGCCTTTTGGAGTGCTGCTTCACACCTTGCAGGAGTTTTTAACTCATTGAAAAGTCGGACGCTATCCTTCCCCAGCAAATCCGAAACTTTGTCATCCCCGTTCATTGCAGACAGTCCCCCCGCCGACAACAACGCACAAAGCGCCAATTTACTTATTTTAACATTTATCTTGACCATAAAATTTCCTTTCCAGCGAGGCAGGGTAGTAGTTTTTCACAAGATGCAAGTTGTTTAAGAAGATAAGTAAATTTTGACTCTAGATTTATTTTTGGGAAGAAGGTGATTTTTCTGTGGAATGGATGGAAGTGAGCATTACGCTGACAAAAATAGGTGGAGGTGGCGGGAGTCGAACCCGCGTCCTAAAAACGTTCGCGCAGCGCTTCTACATGCGTAGTTGACCTACCAATCTAAGCAACGTCCCGCGGGTGAACGCGCCCAACGTGCCGAGCCAGCGATATCAAAACGGTCGGAGTCTCGCCGACAAAACCCCAGCGCTGCCCGCTAACCAACACCGATTCGCGATCACGGGCCTCTCGCGGTCGATGCGCCACGACAACTTACGCGGCTTTGCTCATAACCCCGTTACCGAAGTCGAGAGCGATGACATTATCTTTGCCATTTAATAGAGTTTGATGGATTTTTACGGAGCCAACCATCATCTCCGGCATGCGACGATGCGTTACAGTTCCCAGTCGAAACCAAGACACCCCCAGGTTTGCCTGAAGAGAAGCAATACCGGAGGTGTTGTCAAAGGTTATTGAACGAAGTCCACAGGTGTTGCTGTTAGATCCTGCAAACTTGGAGTGGTTTTGTCTGTGCCAATTTTCCCTGTGGGATTCATGAACGTACTTATATGTCTTTGAAAATCCTGATCAACTTTGGAACGTAGATGGTTTATGTAACCCGTTTGCTTCTCTACAGGTTCGGTTTGCATCGCTGGAATTGCTTTTTGTGGCATGAGATCTGCTTTTACCTGTTCAGCGACTCTCGAACACTGATCCCATTCTCTTATAAGACCATTGAGCGCAATATTGGTTTTCTCTATAAACTCTCGGCCGGGCGTTCTGCTTTGGTAGAGTGCCTTAAGAGTTCCAAAGGCATCAAGGACATCTTGGTCTACTTTATTTGAATCCCAAATGAACAGGCGTCTTTTGGCTTCGCAGATCAATTTCGGATAGTAATTGCTGATTAGTTTCACTGTGTATTCGACACTTTTCTGAGCGATTTTTTGTGTATATTCACTGGGACTTTCTAAATCGACTCTACCACCTTTGTAGTGTTGTAGATACTTTTCAAGCTTCCCTCGAATAAAAGCAATTTCTTCTCTGATTTCGTCGACGGTCTTTTTATTCCAAGGTTGGTCAAGGTGCGTATCAGCGATGATGAGGGTGTTGGTTTCGAACGGCGTTCCCATGACATCGGAGAAGGGAAAGTCGCAGTACATGAAACCTTCAGCTTCTTGAATACTCAATTGATGCGGATATCCATTGGGAACACGCAGGAGCACTTTTAGAAGTTCGTTTTCAAATGCTCTCATCCTTTTTTCAAAACTTTGAAGGTCCTGGCAGAGTGCTGAGTGATCCTTTGTATAGGTTGAAAGTTCTTGTAAAAGTGCTGTGGCGATCCGTTCTTTACCGGCATTGAGTTCCTGAATTACCGCACGATTGCTCATCTTTTTGTTGTACTTGCCATCTGCGAGCACCTGAATAATCAAGTCGCTATAAGTTATCACTGCAGAATTAAGTCTCACGTGATAATTAGCGATTTCATCCCTTTGCTGGAATAATTCTGCTACTTTGTTGCGAGCAGCACTGAGAGCGCTTGTAAGCGACGAGTGTCCTCGAAGTTCCTTTTCGAGCTCCTTATTGGGCTGCGTGTAGATGACCTTATAGCTGCCTTCGCCCTGAGTTTGGTTCATAATCTTTTGAGGGATTCCGTAGGCACATTCCACTGCGTGACCGATAGCAGCTTTGTGAATCGCATGTGTTTTTTTCAGGGCAATTTCCCTGATCGCAGGAGGAGTTCCGGGATCCCTGATAACTGCGCCAATGTGTTTTGCAGACTCGATATCATCAATCTTTAGATGAGACTCATCAATGGACTCTACAAATCCAAGAACCCAATTAAGCAATCCCGGGTTGCTGAGTAATTCTGGGACTTGATACTTTTGGATGTATGTACGTAGTATCGGCGGTGTTTTGGGATTCTGGTAAATTTCATTTAATTCATTCAGCGCGTCTAGATGTTTTTTCCTTAGATGGTCGAAATCAATCCAGCTGATAAGCTCCAGAGCTGTTCCCAACAATTGAGGTTCTTGGAGTAATTGGTTCAGCTCTTTTTTATTTTTGAAAGGGACGACGGCTTGGAATACGTCTCGCTCCTCTGGGGTACCCAAAGAGAGGACGCCTTCTTCGCGTTGTCCCCAGGACCACTTGGAACGCGGAAACACCGTAACTGTAAACACATAATTACCAGCCTTGATAACCTTTGATGAGGTCATTTGTTGCGCTTTAACGTTTGCGACTTCTGCGTATTGCCCGATGGGTTGCCGATCGAAATTATGAAAATCAACGTCAGTCATAGGG
>CAMWJR010000018.1 GCA_947174645.1 uncultured Verrucomicrobiota bacterium
GGATAGTCTAAGGGAGCCGTTTTAGTTTGATATTTGTGACGTTTTAAAAATACCTCGGGAGGTAGAACAATTTTGTTGGCAAATTTTGCTAAAACGCGTGTCGATTTCCCCGGAATCTGATTCGACTCGTGAAGGATAATCGGTGTGTGTCGCATCTTTGCGGCTAATACAAATCCTAGAGACGTAAAGCCCCCAAAGGAAATGACGAGATCGATATGTCGTTGTTTGAGAAATTTATATGCAAACCGGAGCGAGGTGAGCTGGGAACGTAAAAATCGTCCGAGGGCAAGCGGCGACATGTGAAACGGAGCTGCTCCGATACGAATAAATTCAAACTGTGGATATTTTTCCGTAAAAAGGGTATCGACCTGTTTATGACTGATAATGAAGGTACAGCGATGCTCGGGAAGTCGCTCGGCAAGCGCAATCGCCGGCGCAATATGCCCACCAGATCCTCCACAGGCCAATAAAATATTCATAGGGAATACAATAGAATCCTCTCAAAGCTTGCAACGCTATAGCATGATTTGTTGTGCGAATTAGGCTTGAAAAGTTTTTGAGGAGGCGTAGGGTCACGAAGATACGCTAGCAGGATTCCCTGCCGCAGGCCTTCGAAAGCGGTGATATCGGTGAGGTACTGATACATGGGCGATCGGGTGATCGTCTGCCTGTGAAATGAGTCTAAAAATGTCGAAAGTAGAATATCTCGAAAAAAGTAAGATCATTAACGAATACCAGGTACACGAAGGTGATACCGGGTCGTGTGAGGTCCAGATCGCGCTGTTAACAGCGCGGATTACCCACCTCACCGAGCATCTCGCGGTTCATAAAAAAGATTTCCATACACGTCGCGGCCTGGTAGCGATGGCGAATCGTCGGCGTAAGTTATTAAATTATCTGAAACGCACGGACTTTAATAAATATGGGGAGCTTTTACAGCGCCTCGAACTCCGCCGATAGTACGATGAAACAACGTTTTAATGTGGAGGGCGGGGGCCTGTCGTTTTCAACTGGTACCCTAGCACTTCAAGCAAATGGTTCTGTCGTCGTAACGCTTGGTGAAACAAGTGTGTTTGTCAGTACGGTTGCGGCGAAAACTTGTTTTCCAGGACAGGATTTCTTCCCCTTAACAGTCGATTACCGGGAACGGTTTTCGGCTGCTGGAAAATTCCCGGGTGGTTATCAAAAGCGCGAAGGGAAGCCTTCCGAGAAGGAAATTCTCATCTCTCGCCTCTGTGATCGTCCGTTACGACCGCTCTTTCCCGAAGGGTTTATGAACGAAGTTCAGGTTATCGGCATGCTCTTATCAGCGGATGGCAAGAACGAAGGCGATATCCTGATGGTCAACGGTGCTTCGGCGGCACTTGCCTGCTCCGATATTCCCTGGTACGGCCCAATTGGCTGTGTTCGTGTAGGCGAAATCGATGGAGAATTTGTCATTAATCCGACAAACGAAGAAATGCTCCATTCGCGTTTAGATCTGATTTATGTCGGGAATGAACGCGATATGATGATGATCGAAGGGAATGCCGATCAGCTTCCGGAAGATCGTTTTATCGAAGCGCTTGCCTTTGCGCACGAGCAGATCCAGCCCATTATCCAAGCCCAGAAAGAGCTCGTCCAGCTTTGTGGAAAAGCGAAGCGGACCTTTGAACTCCATACGGTTCCGGATCACATCATGGAGATCTGCCAAAAGTTTGAAGAAGATCTCTCCGTCGTCATCTTCCAGCCGAATAAGATCCAGCGAGAACGTGATGTGGATCAGATTGAAGCGAAAGTCCGAGAAGAGGTTCTCAAAGCCGTTGGAGAAGCTGCATATGACGAAGTTCAAGTCAAGATGGCACTCGAATCGATCAAGGAGTCGCTCTATCGGAATAACATTTTAGATAAAAACCGACGGGTCGACGGACGTGCGATTGATGAAATCCGTCCGCTTCATTGTGAGACCAATGTTTTACCACGTGTCCATGGAACGGCACTCTTTGAACGTGGAGAAACCCAAGCACTCGTCAGTCTAACCTTAGGCTCTTCACGTGATGTCCAAGAGCTCGACGCCATTACCGGCGGTATTAAAACCAAGACCTTTGTTTTACACTACAATTTCCCGCCTTACTGTGTTGGGGAAACTGGAAAGACGAATGGTGTCGGTCGCCGTGAGATTGGTCATGGTGCACTCGCAGAGCGTTCGTTATCGCCGGTTATTCCCTCAGAAGAGGTATTTCCGTATTCGATTCGAATCGTTTCAGATATCATGGGATCGAACGGATCCTCTTCAATGGCATCGGTTTGTGGCGGTTGCTTGGCGTTGATGGACGCCGGTGTACCGATTTTAGCCCCTGTATCCGGCATTTCGACAGGCTTAGTAACTGAGTTCGACGAATTTGGGAATTTATTGAGACATGTCGTTTTGACCGATATTATTGGAGACGAGGATCACTTTGGCGACATGGATTTCAAAATCTGTGGTACTGCGAATGGCATTACGGGCTTTCAACTAGACCTGAAAATTAAAGGACTCCCTCTAGAAGTTGCACAAGAAGCAATCTATCGCAATAAGGAAGCGCGTGCGCGTATCTTAGAAGTTATGCTGGCGGCGCAACCTGGTGTCAATCCGTGCTTGAAACCTTCCGCTCCCGGGTTCCGAGAAGTCCAGATTAACCCCGAAAAAATCGGTGCATTGATTGGCCCTGGTGGAAAAAATATCAAGCGTATCACGGAAGAAACCGGTGCACAGATCGATATTAACGAAGACAATAGCGGTCGCGTTATGATCTTTGCGCCTAACCAAGAGGCACTCGATCGAGTTTTGGAGGAGATCAATCTGATGAATGCCGAAATCGAGGTCGGGAAAACGTATAAGGGTATCGTAAAATCGATTAAAGATTTTGGTGTCTTTGTCGAATGTCTCCCCGGAAAAGAAGGCATGGTCCACGTTTCAGAACTAGCGGATTTTCGTGTCGAAAACGTTGGTGACGTCTGTAAACTTGGTGACGAAATTATCGTAAAATGTATTGGTGTAGATGATCGCGGTCGGGTTCGTTTAAGCCGGCGTGCGGTTATTTGTGTGGCTAAGGGCGAGGATTATACGGCAAGTATGCAGCCGCGTCGTCCCTCATTACGTGGGAGTCGGTGCCGATAAATGAGTGCGAAGCCGTTATGTATCATTGTGGCTTGGGGGGCGTACGACGATGCAGAGTTGAACCGCCTCAGCCGACGGCTCGAGTCTTTAAGACCGAGACTTCCGGATTCCAAAGAGCGTCCACGCTAAAAATGCACTTGCCTTGGTAAAGGGTTTGTTTTACTTCTTTTAAGGAGAGATTATGTCGAGAATTTGTTTTATTACGGGTAAGAGCCAGGTAAAGGGAAGCCGTATTCGCCGGCGTGGTCAGACGAAAAAGAGCGGCGGAATTGGTACGCATATCATTAAGCGTACGCGCCGTGTTTTCAAAGCCAACCTTCAGCGAGTGCGCATTGTGCTTCCTTCCGGTCAGGTGAAGCGCGTATTGGTTTGTGTCAAAGCCATCAAGGCGGGCAAAGTCCAAAAGGCGGCGTAGCTTTTAAGTCCATTTTTTTAGTATACCGTCGACATTCGCAATGGTGCCGGCGGCGATTTGGTCTCCCGTAATCCAAAGTGAAGTGGAATTTTCGGGGAATTCAGCCGCCCGGATGCGCGAGTAGTAAACGTGATCATCGCCGGTGCATTCGATGGGTGTCTTGTCAGCATGAATAAGTGTCGGTGACCGAGAGAGACATTTTTGGATAGTCGCAGGGGAAATGTTTTGGCGGAATTGGGCAGTAAGTGCAATGCCGTGACCCCGTTCACAGGAAACACGTACACAGTTCGCCGAAATTTTTAGGTCGGGCTGTTGGAGCAGTTTTTTGCTTTCGTGGGTGATCGATTCCTCTTCGCCCGTGTGTGGCGAATTTTCAATTGGGTCAATCCAGGGAATACAGTTATGGCTTAGTGGAACAATGGACCGATCGTTAGATATTTTTGTTGTAAGCTGTTGTTTCCAGGTTTGAACCGCATGCCAGCCTGCTCCCGAAATTGACTGATAGGTGCTGGCCAAAAAACCTTTTAAGGGAAATTGCTTATGAAGCGGTGCAAGTACCTTGGCGATTAATGAGGTTGTACAATTCGGACAAGCAATAATAGGTACATTTCCAGGAAAATTTTCTTCGTTAACACCGGCACAAAATAAAAAAACATTGGGATCCAGGCGAGAAGCGGCACTTAAGTCAATTACACGGCAAGAATGACGTAGAGCATGAGGGATGTACTCCTTAGCCGTTGGAGCCGAGGTTGCAAAAATCGACCAATCGAGGGATTTGAAAATTTCGGGACCTATGGGCGCTACTGGAAATAATTGATTCTTAACAGTAATCGTTCGCGTTAGAGAGTGTGGCGACGCGTATAAAAAAAGCCGCACGGAGGGCTTTTCTCGAAAAAACTCCACCAAATTGCGTCCGATAATTCCAGTTGCGCCAATAATGCCGATGTTTAGGGTCATGGGATGTTCTTCGAGCATCATGAGCGGATCCAATCGGTTTGTCGAGACTTAGGCGTGACAATGACACCACAGTGGCTTTATGTGTCGGTTGAACAAAGCCGGATGTACGCTTATCTCGAAAAAAATTTGGAGAACATTTTTGTGGTTTCCACATCGGTATATGGGATCAATTCCCTGAAAAATTCTTCCGGTACGCCACCGGGGTTACATGCGATTGCGGACAAAATCGGCGACAATGCACCGCTCAATACGGTTTTTATCGGTCGTAAAGATACGGGAAAATGCGCCAAAGATTTTCCTGACTGGCAAACAAAAGGCTATGTAACTACACGAATTCTACGTCTACAAGGACTCGAACCTGGTAAAAATCAAGGAGGCAATGTCGATACCTATGCGCGTTATATTTATATTCACGGTATTCCTAACGAGATAAAAATTGGAACTCCATGTACACATGGTTGTATTGGTATGCTTAACCGTGAAATTATCTATCTTTTTGAAAAAATAAAGGCGAACAGCCTCGTACTGATCGCCGACGAATGAAACTAGAAGAACAGAAATCTTTATTTAACAGGTTCTGGATCCTTGTGGAAGAACGATTTTACACGTTCCCAGGCCCGGCTGAAGAACCCGCCCGTAGCTTGGAGGCCTTTTGAAAGTGGATCTTTATAATGTTGGTATGTTGACTGGCATCCTCCTAATATGATCGAAGTCGCAACCGTGCCTGCAACGGTATTTTTCCCCCAACGGATCCAAGTCTCGCGCGAAATTCTCTTGCGAAGCTCCGAGTTACTTGAGGTAGGGAGTTGATAAATGGTGTTCGCAGGAAGATAGGGCAGCGAGAAAACGAGGCGCTTCTTGTGGATGTTGTTAATAATAATCGCAATGCGTGGATCATTTTCGATTTTATTTAACATATAGGCGTCACTACCGCGGCCGGTATAGCGAGAAAATACTTCTTCTGAAAATTCGTCATTATTTTCGGCATTAATGTAAATTCGCCTCACAACCATGTCCTGATGCGGAAATTTATTTCCAAGCTCAAGGTACAACACAGGGCATCCCGCTAAAGATGAAAGCGCACGCAAGGATATTGGAACCGAGCGCTCGGAGGTATAGCTGTGCGCTTTCTGTTCATCCCGTAAACGCGTACGAATCTCGGTCCGTTCATTTTCGGTTATTTCGGATAGCGCTTCCAGCTCCGGGGGTTGGTCAATGAGCAGTCGAGAAAGGGCAAGAAGCTGGCTTCTTAGGGACTGCTCATTTTGCAGGGTTTTCCCTTCGCCTTGAATCTCAAACGCGTACAAACGGGCATCGAATTGTGACGAAATGCGGCATTCCCTTGGCGTCAGATCGATAAATTTATCTTCCATGCGGCAGATCATGAGAGGATCGTGCTCATGGGGATATTTTTGAGGAACCGAAGGGCTGCGACGACTATTACTATTACTTGTCCCTGCTTGCGGTGTGTTGGCGTCTATCGTTATATCGCGGACAAGAATATTGGGGCCAAGTCCGCCGGGTAAAACGGCTTCTTCTCGGAAGTCGGTAGGCTCTCCACCAATGATTGATATTCCGCCTTCACCTTGATGAATGGTACCTGTCCCTCGAATTTCAAAGGCACAAATCTTGGAATTTGGCTGCCCTTGAATCGAGACATTTCCTTCACCGTCATCGACATGGAAGGCTATAGACGAATCATGCTCTTGATCAGAGTGTTGAGCGGGAACTGGGGCATGTCGGTCGCCATCATCGGCCAAATTTGCCTGGGCTACTATATCCTTGCCAGGAGTCTTAGGTGCTGATTTCCGAACAGGAACTTCTTCTTCCCAGGAATCTGATGAGTCAATGGCCTTACGCGGCGTTGTTTTTTTAGGGGTATTTCGTGGTGTTTTTGGGGATTTTGTCTTTGTAGCAATAGATGCCTTTGGGGTAGAAGTGTTACTGCCTTTCCTGGCACTTGCAAACAAACCATCCGCAGACCACGTTGTTAGAAATAACAATGCGAGCGTTTTCGTCGTATTATTTGAGATTCGATGATCCATAAAGCTAAACCAGGCCGCATCCCAAAAAATCAACGCTTATTGTCAATAAAATACTAAAATGGGGGCGTTCTCTTAGTATCCCTGATCCTGTCGTTCGTGATTAATCTTATTCTTTTCGAGATAGATTTTAAAGAAATCCTCCGCTGAGAGGTCGAGGACTTGCGCTAAGGAGATGACGAAATGGAAGAGATCGATAATTTCCATGCGCGCATTATCATAATCGAATTGTTGATGTTTTTTCCACCACTTCCAGGGGACACAGTCGATGAGTTCAGAAGTCTCCTGTTGGAGTGCACGCGTGTAATTCAACACCCACTGAATTTGTTCTTCACGGCTTAGCCCGCTCGGCTTAACACCGATGCGGCGATTGAGATCTGCCTGGAGAGAAAAAATCGTATCAAGTTTATCCATAATTGTTTAGTGAAAGTATGCTTCGAAAATCTGACGTGCAACCGGTCCTGCGGTTTTACCGCCGTAGTAGTTGTCGTTGGAGGACGTCTCTTGAATTGCGATGGCAAGAGCAATGGCTGGCTTTCCGATAGGCGCAAACCCAATGAACCACGCGACATTACGACGTTCCCCGTGCTCCCAGACTTGAGCGGTACCACTTTTCCCGGCGATGGCAATATTTTTGTACTGCGCGCGGCGACCCGTTCCGGAGCGAACAACCTCTTGGAGCGTCGCAATTAATTGACGGTAATCTTTGGGGGCTAGACCGATTGGTGGGGCGGTCTGGATATGGTGAGCATCGTGTAGAATATGGGGATGTGTAAAAGTTCGATTCGCAGCAATACTCGCAATAAAGCAGGCCATTTGCAGGGGGGTAACGAGAGTATATCCCTGTCCGATTGCAGTATTTGCTGTGTCGCCGCCGAACCACTCGCCGAGCTTTTTTTGCTTCTTCCACTCGGGATCGGCAATGGTCATGCGATGGGTTTCGAAGGGGAGTTCGATGTCGGTGGGCTGATCGAGACGAAAACGCCGAGCTTCCTTGGCGATATTTTGAATTCCGCACTCCTGACTACGCCGATAATAATAGACGTTGCAGCTTTTCTTTATCGCCGCTGCTAGAGAAACCGGACCGTGTGCAGTCTTATGATCGCAATGAAAAAGCCGTGTCCCGATCTTTGTTTTTCCCGGACAATTCTCGGTATCATCGGCATCCCAAGTCGCAATGTGGTTCCGTAAAAAAGCAATGCTAGAAATAATTTTAAACGTCGAGGCAGGGGGATAGCAGCCCTGGATCGCGCGATTAAGCCAGGCGCCGCGCTGGGTAATATCCCGAAAAATGCTGTTATGGATTTTCGGCGAAAGCAAATTGGGATCATAGGCGGGGGCATTGGCGAGCGCAAGTACTTCGCCAGAGGTAACATCTAAAACGATGGCGGAGCCTTGATATCTCGAAATGGCCTTTTCAACGGCTTGTTGCAGACGAATATCGATACTCAACTGACAGTCTTTCCCCTTTTGTGGTGCAATTCGCTCGACACACTCGCTACGGAATCCGACGGGATCGACAGCAAAAATTTCCTCGCCCTCGATACCCGATAGTTGCGCGTTTTGGGATAATTCAGTGCCGGTTTTTCCAGCGCGATGGCCCGTGAAAAAACTACGCAACTCTTTGGAGGTTTTGGGGAGATCGTAGGCCATTGAAACGTAACCCAATACGTGGCAAGCTGCAGAACCATAGGGATACTTGCGACAATAATTTGTAGCAATGAAAAGTGGTGAATTAACCGGAAGTTGGTCTGTTAGGCGAACATATTCCTCCGTTGTTAGATTGGAAAAGAGGGTGAAGGGGGCAAGTAGCGATTGATGGTAGTGGCGTTCAAGTTTTGTGATATCTAAGGTCTCATGGCGGTGTGTGATCGCATTTGCTTGATCGAGATGTCGTTGTACGACAGATTGACGAGCCTGTTGTTGAAGTTTAACGCGATCGATCGGTTGTTTTTTCTGACGGTGTTCTTGGAGAAATTTGAGATACTGTTCTCGAATTTCTTTTCGAATACTATCAAAATAAAGGTGAAGTTCAAACAGCGGTTGATCACAGGCAAGAACGTGCCCCTGGCGGTCTAAAATATCACCACGTGGAGCCGGTAAGAAAACACGGCGTTGGGTCTGGTATTTTCCCTTCTGAAGGAAGTAGCTGTGCTGCGTGACCTGGCGGTAGAAAAGTCCTCCGATAAGAAAAAGAAAAATCCCCAAAAAGATGAAACACAGCAAGAAAATGCGCTGCTCTGTAAAAGACTTTTTGGCGGAATCCACGGATAGAAATTAGAGCGTCCCGTAGAAGCGATCGCCAAAATCGCCGAGGCCAGGGACAATAAAGTTCTGTTCGTTAAGCCCTTGGTCGAGTGCGGCGGCGTAAAGCTGCGCGGATGGGAATTTTTTCATTAAATGCTCGACACCTTCTGGAGCGGCGAGAACCGAAACGAGCGATAATATTTTTGGCTGTTGCGGCGCAATCAACGAAAATGCCAAGGCTGCAGAATGACCCGTTGCGAGCATGGGATCCAGTACGACGACATAGCGCCCTTTGATCTTTGGTAATTTTTGGTAATAGCAATGCGCTTCCGTGGTCATTGGATCGCGTTCGATGCCAATCGTCCCAATGGTTGCTTCTGGCAATAATTCCAATGCAGGTCCTAACATTGCTGTTCCAGCGCGCGAAATAGCCACAAAAGTCACCAAGTCGGCTATGGCATTACCTTCGCAAGGAGCAAGAGGAGTGTTGATGGGCACTGTTTTTAGTTCAAGTGACCGCAATGCTTCAGCGAGCAGAATGAATGAAACCTGTCGACATAACAGATGGTACTCGCAAACGCTCGTATCACGATCTCTCAACCGTGTTAAAACGGATTCGGCAATCGGATGGCGGACAACGTGGAAAGCCATAATTCTCCTCGGGTTTCTTATAACACGAATACCGCAGGAGGCAATCCACGATTACAATGAAAATCGCGAAGGAACAATAAGTCTTCTGGGCTAGAGTTGCTCGATCAACGCGCGATATTCCTTGGCACCTCGCTGAATGCGCTGTTCCGCGTCGGGAAGCATCGTTCCGTAGAGAACAAAGGGTGTTAGGTACGTCATTCCCGAGTAAATTGCCATTACCTGGAAAGGACGTAAAATCTCATCTACAGTAAACTGTTCTGCGCCACCCGCGCGATAGACCTCTGGCCCCGAGCCCACGCTTGTTGCAACGAGTAAGCGCTTGCCCTTCATGCTGGGATCTTCTAAAAAACCGAGCATCAGCGTATCGATCCACGTTTTAAGGATAGCCGGTGCGCTTCCCCACCAGAAAGGAAATTGAAGAACGATTACCGATGCGGCCTTAACGCGCTCGTAGTAATTTTCTACCGTGGCAGGAATTTCCGAAAGATCCATAACACGCACTTTGGGCAGATCCTTCACAGCGCTCAACAAAGCCGCACACGCTTTCGACTTTTCGGCAATATCGGGATGCGCCGACAAAACTAGAACATTTTTATCCATAAGTTAAACCTCTTTTTTCTGAAATCCACAAAGAGAAAAGTAGCATATTGAAGAAGTCAAGTTTGTTGTAAGGAGTTGAAAAATGTTTTATGCCGTCAAATTTTTATAGACAATAACGACAAAAATTTTTGCTTGCAAGCAAGGAGAGGTGGCAGAGCGGATGATTGTACCTGACTCGAAATCAGGCGTACCGGCAACGGTACCGAGGGTTCGAATCCCTCCCTCTCCGCCAGTGGAGGTTATTGCAGCCGGAATTGGGTGGCAAAGGGAAGAGATATCTGAGCAGTTGATAGAGTTTTTTCTTATAACTCTCCGTGTAGTTTTACTATAAACTTTTTGTTATAAACCGCGCTTTTAAGCTCCGAGTGCCATCAGTATCAATCCGGATGCAATCATCTGCACAATTAGGAAAAACAAATCGAATGTTTTTTTCTTTTGTTCCAACGGGTACTGATACATAGCCCTTCCAATATGCCTCTTTGTGGCCTTTATGGCGATACTTGTCTGGAATGGATTCGCCGTGTGCGTGACCCAAATAACAGATGAAGTAGACCTTCTGGGTATCGAATGTATAGTTTTCAAGTGTACGGATGACCCCTTCGGCAATTCTTTTCCCCTCATCGAATCCCGCATGGAGCATTAAATGAACTTCTTTCATGTGGAAGTTTGTATTGTAAGCCTGTTGAATTTGCCACGAGATGCTCGAAATGGCCGCACTTTCGTAGTGATTTCGATCTTTGGCATTGATTTCTTTGGCGCCATACTCGCTTGTGAGGTATGATAGAAAGTAAGTGTTGCCATAGCGGTAGCAGCGTTCTGCGCCTAAGGACGTATAATTGGGAAAGGTACACAATGGAATAACGCCAATTCCTAAGAGGGCTTGGATCCATTTCTTCAAGTCTTTAATAGAGCTACCATTATAAGCGTAGGGGTTGAGCTCATGATTCCCCAATCCAACAATGAGAGGATAGGGAGATGTCCTTGTTTTGAGAATATCGATTGCTGTTTGGGGATCTGTCCATGTTCCTTTGAGAGTTTTTCGTATACTATAAGTATGTTTACTTCCGAGTTTGCGTTGTTTTTTGTCAAAAGTGACGCCCGTAACGATATCACCATTGACAATAACGATGCCGTCTGTGAGTTTGGTGATGCCTTTGAGAGGTTCGGAATTCATATGAATATCCGTTATGGCATAAATCGGAAAGTCACGTGTGCCATGCGTTCCGCCGAAAGACGGTATGACACGGCCAAAAATGCTGCACACTACGGCAAAAATTTTAAAGATATTTTTCATCATTTTTTATCTCAGTGGGATGTGTTGATTCTAGTTAATGTGTAATGAAAGTCAAATTATTGTAAATATAT
>CAMWJR010000019.1 GCA_947174645.1 uncultured Verrucomicrobiota bacterium
GACTATGTTAAAGTCCAACGCAGCGTCAATGCGGTTTGATAATTTCGCATAATGTATATTATGTCTTATTTAAGTTTCTTGTAAGCAGTAACGTGGCTCTTTACTCAGGAATTCAAAGACAATGGGACATCCTTCGAGGTCAAAGGCATTACGGATGCCATTTTCGAGATAACGCTTATACGGTTCGTTGAGAAGTTCCGCTTTATTACAAAATAATTTGAATTTAAACGGAAAGTTCTGGCAACACACGAGATAATAGACTTTAAAGCGTTTCTTGCCGACGAATGCCGGTGGTTGGCGTTCCAATAGATTTTGAACAATTCGATTGAGTTTTCCCGTTGAAATTGTCTGTTGTGCACGCTTATACAGTTCGATAATAGCTTTTAATAAATCATCTGGATTACCGTTCTTTGCAGATGTAAAAATAACCGATTTTTGTCCCGGTAATTCTGCCTGAATAGCCTCTAAAAAGCGTTTTTGGAATTCTGTCCGTGTACACCCTAAAAGATCTTCTCGTGCTAAATCCCATTTATTCACAACCAGTAATAGACATTTGCGCTCGTTCATGATTTGACGGATACGCTGTTGATCCTGTCGCGTAATCCCGGTCAAGGCATCAATGATATAGACGACGACATCGGCCTCTAAAATGGCATCACGTGAGCGTAAGGTTGAGAAAAATTCGACCGAGCTATCAATTTTCTTCTTCGCACGGAGTCCCGCTGTATCGATGAGTTCCAACGTGTAATTTTGGTGCTGAAACCGACACCGAACGGCATCACGTGTGGTTCCTGCAATCGGACTTTCAATGAGTCTTGGCTCGTTTAAGAGTGCATTGGCAATCGAAGACTTTCCGACATTGGGACGTCCAACGAGGCAGAACTTGATATCGGCTGCTTCTAAATCCGAAGCGTGCTCGCTGTTTTCTCGGATAATCTTTCTCAAAGATTCTTCTCCATAGCCATGTTCCGCTGAAACGGCAATGGGTTCTCCGAGTCCGAGTTGGAAAAATTCGTCGCAAAAAAAACGCTGCTTTTCGCTATCGATTTTATTCACGACCAGAAAAACTTTTCGGTCAGAGGTACGTAATCGCTGGGCAATTTCTTGATCGAGATTTGTTACGCCCATACGTCCGTCTACGACAAAAAAAATGACGTCGGATTGCTGAATCGCAAGGTCGACTTGATGTTCGACAGAGCTTGATAAATTGTCGCAAATAATGCCAACGCCGCCCGTATCCATCAAAAAAATCCCCTCGCCTAACGGCGCTTCAATAATATCACGCGTTACGCCTGCTTGATCATGAACAATCGCCACACGTTTCTGAACTAATCGATTAAATAACCGACTTTTGCCCACATTAGGACGCCCTACAATCGCAATTCTCACGGAATTCATTCCGCGGATTTTATCGCTTTCGCAAGCTTAATCCGGATGGAGATTTTTGACTTCCTGTTCGAATTCATGCGTTTCGTGAAAATTTTTGTAGATACTCGCAAACCTCAGGTATGCGATCGGATCCGTTTCCTTTAATATCTGCATAACGATTTGTCCAATTTCCTCAGAGGTAATTTTTGTTGTATGGTTTTCTTGGATCTGGTTCAAAATCTGCTGCATGGCGTGTTCAATCTTTTTTTCACTCAACGCATCAGCCTTAATAGCTTTTCGTAGACCACTGGCGATTTTCTCGCTGTCAAATTCTTCCTCCTGTAAGTTTCGCTTGATGACGACAAGTTCAGGTGGACAGAGCGTCTCTAGGGTCGAAAACTTATAGCCACATTCTGGACACTTCCGACGACGACGGATACTGCTCTGATCCGGTGCAACCCGTGTATCGGTGACCTTGGTATCGCTATATTGGCAATGAGGGCACTTCATGACGGAAACACCGCTGCGAGTATGGTCGTTTTGATATCGGCAACATCTTGAATAGTACCCCCGTATAAGATTTGGTAGAGGGCGTTAACGACCGGAGCCGGTATCGATTTTTCCTCAAAGATACGATGGAAGGTTTTGACGGAACGGTATCCTTCGATCGCAGCAACCGATTGCGTAAATAACTTATGTGGATCGTAATCTTGTATCAGCGATTCTCCAAAGGTACGGTTACGGCTCCACGATCCCGAGCAAGTTGCTAAAAAGTCCCCAATGCCACTTGGGCCGTAAAATGTTTCCGTTTGTGCACCGAGTTTTTGACCGATCATAATCATTTCCTGTAGACAGGTCATCATGTAGGAACACTTCGCATTCGTACCGAGTTGAAGACCATCGAAAATCCCTGCCCCGATTGCGTAAATATTTTTCAAACATCCCCCGAGCTCAACGCCAATAACATCTTCTGATGGGAGGATCGTCATATTGGGAAATTGAAACGCTAAATTCCGGCAATCCGGATTTTTCGATGCTAGTACGACGGTGGTTGGTAAACCCAAGGCAACTTCACGTGCATAAGAAGGGCCCGATAGAACACCAAAAGGATTACTCGGGAAGCGACGGGAAATGTACATGCTGGGTAATTCCCAAGTCTCTCCCGGTAGCCCCTTACAAAACGAAATAATCGGGACCGATGCCGGTAATCCCGCTTCTTGAATGTGTTTACCGACATCATCAATCGCTGCCGAAGGACAAACCAAAAATAAAACATCACAGGTTTTTAATCCGTCGTAATGGTGCGTAACGGTAATCGCTTCGGGAATTTCGATACCGGGAAAGAACGTAATATTTTCGTGGTGCGTATTAATTTCCGCAGCATCCTGGGCATTTTTCGTAATGAGCGTCACGGTATGGTGTGCGCGCCAGCTACTCAACGCGACCGCGGTCCCCCACGCGCCAGCCCCCAAAATGGCAATGTTCATCGCAAAAAGCTTAAATGTATATCCGCGCTGAAGTCAACTCCGTAGGTCTTGTAGGATTTTCTCTACGATATCGTCTGCCGTCAGGTGATATTTTGTTAAAAGATCCGCATCATTAGTTGCATGTGGCAGAAACTGATCGGGCCAGGCGAAACAATGCAGATGTACGGGAATCTGGTTTTGCTGAAAAAAGCTCGTAACCGTGCTGCCAGAGCCGTTCGTTGCAACGTGATCTTCGAGGATGTAAAGATAGTCATGTTTTTCTGCACAATGGCGTAGAAGTGCCTCATCAAGCGGTTTAACGAAACGCGCATTGATAATTGTACAATTGCAGGACAGTTTTTTCGTGACTTCTTGAGCCGTAGCCACTTTTTCACCGAGAGCGATGAGTGCAATGCGTTGACCTTCCTGCAGGATTTCACTCCGGCCGATTTGAATGGGTGTATGCGATTGCGGTTTTGTAGCCGTTGTACGGGGATAGCGGATGGCGCAGGGACGATTCCAGGTAATTGCCGCGGTTAACATCATCGTCAGCTCCTCTGTATCGCTGGGCTGCATAATGATAAGGTTGGGAACGGCATTGAGCCAAGCGAGATCGAAAAGTCCGTGGTGCGTGGGACCGTCATGGGCACAAAGACCAGCACGATCGATCGCAAAAATTACCGGAAGGTTTTGGAGCGCTACATCGTGAAAGATGTTGTCGAATGCACGTTGCAAAAAGGTAGAATAAATCGCGCAAACAGGAATGAAGCCCATTTTCGCCAATCCGGCGGCAAAGGTAACTGCATGTCCCTCGGCAATCCCAACATCAAAAAAGTTTTGTGGGAATTTTTTTTGGAATTCCTGTAGCCCCGTGCCGGTGGACATTGCCGCGGTAATGGCGACAATTTTTTTGTTTTTTTCGGCCAATTGACAGAGCGTATGACCCAAAGTCTGTGAGTATCCCCGTGTTGGTGTTGGGGAAATACTATGTTCTTCCGGTGTGACGATTTTTTGTCCGCCGTATCCCTTTTGTGTTTTAATGTGAAGGAGGACCGGTTTAGTTTCTTGTTTACAAAATTCCAATGCATCGACGAGTTCTTCAAGGTTATGGCCATCAATAGGACCAATGTAGCGCAGACCGTAGTATTCGAAAAACGAGGATGGTAACACAAGCGCTTTGAGGGCGCGTTTAAGAGCAGATAGTCCGTGGATCATTTGCTTCCCGCCCCAAATCTTACGGAGAACATTTTTAAGCCATGTTTTGGTACGGTTATAGGGCGTACTGAGTATTAGGCCCTTGAGATAACGTGCGATAAAGCCGACATTGGGCGCGATGGCATAACCGTTATCGTTAAGGACAATAATGAGTTTTGTGGATCCAATATTATTGAGAGCCTCAAGTGTTAACCCATTCGTTAAAGAGGCATCGCCCAAAACAGCAATTACATGGTGATCATCTTTATGAAGATCGCGGGCTTTTGCGAGACCAAGTGCCAACGAGAGCGCCGTACCGGCGTGGCCACAGAAGAAATGGTCATGGATGCTTTCTGCAGGAGATGTAAAGCCTGAAAGGCCTCCGGTCTGACGCAGCGTGGAAAATAATGATTCCCGGCCCGTGAGGAGTTTATGGGCGTAGCATTGATGTGAGACATCAAAAATAATTTGGTCACGGGGAGATCGAAAGACTTCATGGAGCGCTAAGGTTAGTTCGACAAGACCGAGGTTCGAAGCGAGATGTCCCCCATTGCGACGCGTTACCGTCTCAATTTGTTGACGAATCTGACGTGCTTGGGCGCGAAGATACGAAAAAGAGGTCGATAGCGTCATAACGCATACGACCGTGTGTGTTTTTATTAATAAAGCGAAAGCTCAAAAATTACGCCGCTTGACGAATAATTTCGAGAAAATCGTCTGCAACGAGTGAGGCGCCTCCAATCAATCCTCCCGTGATATCGGGTTGTGCAAGCAGTGCAGCGGCATTACTGGGCTTCATCGAGCCTCCGTAAAGGATGTGAATGGTGTTGTCGTTAAAATGCTTTGAAAGTAGTTGCCGAATCACGTGGTGTACTTCTTGTGCAATTTCCGGTGTAGCAGTTTTGCCCGTACCGATCGCCCAAATCGGTTCATACGCGATGACGAGATTGGCATTCGTGACATCCTTTAGTGCCGTGGTCACTTGGCGTTCGATGACCATGAGCGTTTGATTCTGTTCCCGTTCTTCAAGAGATTCTCCGACACAGATAATCGGAATGAGTTGATGTTGTTGCGCTAACTTTACCTTCTGATTGACCAGTTCATCCGTCTCAAAAAACAGGGACCGACGTTCACTGTGACCGATAATCACATACCGGATGCCGAGATCCGTTAGCATATCTGGGGCGATTTCTCCGGTAAATGCACCTTTCTCCTGGCAATAAACATTCTGTGCGCCTAAGGCGATCGGTGTTCCCTTGAGTAGTTGAGCACAGCGATCGAGTGCCGTAAACGGAGGGCAAATCGCAACCGAAACACCCGACGGTATTTTTGATAGTTCCTGAACGAGTTGCGCCGCTTCCGTCGACGTCTTGTTCATCTTCCAATTCCCTACAATTAACTTGGTCATAAAAAAGTCCGTAATTTTTCCCACATGTGTTCTAATGCGATCGGGAGTACTTTAGTATCCGCAATCACCGGCATAAAATTTGTATCCCCATCCCAGCGAGGTACGAGATGACAGTGAAGATGTTGTGGAATACCTGCCCCAGCCGCATGGCCTAAGTTCATCCCGATATTAATACCGTCAGGTGTTAGGGCTTTTTGAAGCATCTGTTCCGAACGGATAATGGTTTGAAAAAAGTCTGTTTGTTCTTCGGGTGATAATGCACTCAGTTCCCCGATCTCACGCTGCGGTAAAACTAATAGATGTCCCGCATTATACGGATAGCGATTGAGTACAACAAAACTCAAGGAAGTCCGAAAGAGTAATAGGGATGCGCGTTCATCCGGATTGTTCAGAATTTCTAAAAAGGGATTACCCTTTGCTTTTTGCGGCGTATCGATGTAAGGAATGCGCCAGTACGCGTGTAGATAATTCACTCAACTGATGGTAATGAACGTGCGAAAAATGCCAACATATATCTTGACACCCTCCGAAGTTTTTGGAGAAATCGCCGCAGAATTTAACTATGGCGAAATCCAAGGAGGAAGTGCGGGAGTTGGTACGGAAAATTATCGGGGAAATTGCACCCGATGAGGATGTAAGTAGCCTGAAACCCGATGTTCCGTTGCGCGAACAGCTCGATCTCGATTCCATGGACTTTTTGGATATCGTTATGGAATTGCGTAAACAGTATTCGATTGAGGTTCCAGAGGCAGACTATCCGCAACTGGAGTCCCTCGATAGCTGTGCCAACTACCTCGTCGATAAATTTCATTAGGGAGCGTGCCCTACCCTGGTTTTCAGTTTGAGGTTACCCATCGGGACTCCCATACGCATGCACGCTGTGGTCGGTTAACAACACCGCATGGTGTTTTAGAAACACCTAGTTTTATTTTTTGCGCTACCAAGGGGGCGATGAAATCGCTCACGATGCAACAGATACGGGAATCTGGTGCAGAGATTATTTTATCCAACACCTATCATCTTTATCTCCAACCAGGGCCAGGTTTTGTTCAAAAACGCGGTGGACTCCACAAAATGATGGGCTGGGATAGACCGATGCTAACGGATTCAGGTGGGTTCCAGATCTTTAGTCTCGGTCATGGTGGTGTTGCGAATGAGATTAAGGGCCACCGTCACTGTTCTATCCCGAAAACTCTTTTAAAAATCGACGAACATGGGGCTGAGTTTCGCTCCTATATCGACGGTCAGAAGAAAATTCTGACACCGGAGCTTTCAATCGAAATCCAACAAAAACTTGGTGCAGATCTTATTCTCGTGCTCGATGAGTGTACTCCTTTTCATGTAGAACGCCGTTATACGGAACAGTCCATGGAGCGAAGCCATCGTTGGGCCATCCGTAGTCGGGAACAATTTCAAAAATCCCCAACACCTCAAGGGCTTTACGGGATCATTCAAGGTGGGATTTACGAGGATCTCCGAAAGCGCAGCACACAGTTTATCGCGGAACAGGATTTCTTTGGGCAAGCGATTGGCGGCAGTCTCGGAGGCGATCGACAGCAAATGTACGATATTGTGGATATGACCTGTTCTATGATGCATCCCAATCGTCCAACACATCTGCTTGGCATTGGGGGTATCCGCGATCTTTGGCATGGTGTTGCTCAGGGCATCGATACCTTTGATTGCGTACATCCAACACGCCTTGCGCGCCATGGCGGTGCCCTGCTCTATCCCGAAATGGCAGAAGGTAAGGAATTTATCAGTCTGAAAAACGCTCGTTTTGCCGAGGATACAGAGCCAGTGGATCCGACCTGTTCTTGTTATTGTTGCAAAAATTTCACACGTGCTTATATCCACTACCTCTTCAAAGCGCGAGAGTTGTTGGGTGGGCAGTTGTTAGCGATCCACAATGTCGCGTTCATGATGCGTTTAGTACGGGAAATACGTGATGCGATTCGGGATGGGAATTTTCGGGAAAAGGGACGCCTCCGGGGCATGTTGTAAACACGATTACAGACATAGCGTGTTTGCAATACTTTGTGAACCTCTTCATTTTTGTTACCTAGCATTGCGTGCACGCTGGGTACATTGTTTAGATTTTTTGTATGTTTTGTTTCGCGGCTACCCACGCAGCTGGCTGTTCATGAAACTCGACAAAACACTGAGACTCGAATATTTCTTAGAATCCCCTTTTGCGATTAGTAAACGCTACTTACAGTTACGCCTGGATTCGGACATTTACCAATATGGCGAGACGCCAATGCGTACTCTAGAACGCATAGCGCAACGCTTAAAGCTTTCATCTGACGATCATGTGTTTGAACTCGGTGCCGGTACGGGGCGCTGTGCATTTTGGCTCGCCTGCTTACATCATTGCCGTGTAACGGGGATTGAACGCATTGCGCTTTTTGCCGATTTTGCCAACTCTGTTGTTCGAAACTATGGTCTCCAAGACCAAGTTCAATTCATTCATGGGGATTTTCTCGAAAAAAATCTCTCCCAAGCAACGGTCATCTACCTCTATGGCACCAAGATGAGTGATGCAGAAATTGAAGTATTTATTTTAAACCTTCGAAATACAACGTCTGGAACACGTATTGTGACCGTGAGCTACGCTCTTGAGGAAATCGTCGCGATTAGTTCAGATCCACGTATCCAAATAATGTCTTTCGAAATTACCGACGCGTTTGAGGCGGAATTTTTCTGGGGGAAAGCACAAGTTTTTATTCAAAAACTAAGAAGCCGGAGCTAACAGTTGCTCGATTTGTTTCTGATCGCTTGCCTCAATCAGTGCGTTGAGAAGATCATCGAGATCGCCGTCCATAATTTGTGGCAGACTATATAATGTGAGCCCAATACGATGGTCGGTGAGTCGATTCTGCGGGAAGTTGTAAGTCCGAATGCGTTCCGAGCGGTCACCAGAACCGACTTGGTTCTTTCGATTCTCGGCGTATTTTTTGCGCTCGCTTTCTTCCTTCTGTTGCAAAAGACGTGAACGAAGGACCTTGAGTGCCTTTGCTTTGTTTTTGATTTGAGAACGTTCGTCGGCACAAGTGACCATCATTCCTGTTGGTTTATGGAGAACCTGGACTGCTGAATCCGTTGTATTAACTCCCTGTCCTCCAGGACCACTCGCACGACAAACCGAAATTTCTAAGTCTTCCGGAGCAATTTGGATATCAACTTCCTCTGCTTCCGGTAAAACCGCAACCGTAGCAGCAGACGTATGAATTCGCCCATTGGCTTCCGTTGTGGGAATCCGTTGAACACGGTGAACACCACTCTCAAACTTGAGGCGTTTAAAAACTTCATCACCACTAATAAGCAGCGATACTTCTTTAAAACCCCCGCATTCAGAAGGACTAGATCCTAAAATTTCCGTCCTCCACCCAATACGCTCGGCATACATGGTGTACATGCGGAATAAATCCGCAGCAAACAAGCTCGCTTCATCGCCACCCGTCCCGGCGCGAATTTCAATAATCGTGTTGCGCGAATCATTTTCGTCGCGTGGAAGCATCTCGAGGAGAATCTCGCGTTCGAGTTGCTGCAATTCTGACGCAATTTGTTGGTTATCCTCTTCAGCAAGCGCTTTTAATTCGGTATCTTCGCCCTGCAGAAGCACTTCATTTTCTGCTAAATTTTTCTGAAGCGTGAGATAACGCTCGTACTTCTCCAGAAGAACCCCAAGCTTTTGGTGCTCGCGAGAAACCTTCGCAGCTTGGCGCTGATCATTAAAAAAGTCTGGTGATAGGACCTGCGTATCGAGAAGCTCGTAACGCTGGCGGAATGAGGCAATCTCCGGAAGGCGAGCCATACACTACAGCTTCGCATTCTCCTTTTTCAGAACTTCATAGATGCGATTCCGGACCTCATCAAAGGACCCCTTCGCGTCAATGCTATAGTAGTTCGAGCACTTTTTCATGTACTTGAGCGCATTTAAAGTTTGATCGCGAAACATCGCATAACGCGTCCGCGCAACGTTGTCATCCATGTCGGTCGCCCGTACGGTCTGAAGCTCTCCATGACCGGAAGCTTGGACTTGATTGTTGTGTTCAATCGCCTCTTGTCCCCGCGTTTTCTGACGTAAAATGCTCGTCCGTTCATCCACTAGTAATACAACTGTTATTTCGCGAAGCCGATCGGCACCGATTCTCTTTTGGAGCAATGCAGCACACTCCGCCTGCATTAATGTCCTCGGATAACCATCGATAATGATTCCCACCTCGTTGTGACTTTCTTCGATGATCTTTTTAAAGACTAAGTAAGTTACCTCTTCATCATCGATGAGCAACCCTTGATCGATTTTTTGCTGATACTCTGGGGAATGTAGGAGATCGCTGACAATAATCGGGTGTGTCGAAATGCCCATTACGCGCATGATGTTACGCGTATTTGTTCCCTTCCCGGCACCCGGAGCCCCATTGACCCAAATGATGGTGCGTGGTACTTTGATTTCCGGAAACTCCGATACTAAACGCTTCCAGACGCGACAAAACAAAAACACTGCAGGCCCTGAAGCTACCAATTTCCCCTGTTCAACAAAGGGCTCAAATTCCTGATTGTGTACAAAATCGACCGCCTCTTTCGCCATCTTAATGCTCCTCCTGAAATATCCTAATGCCTTGCTCAACAAATGAGCTCCTTCGTTTTCGGCATACATTACCGATGGACGGAACATCGCCGAAACAAGCACAACAATTGGGATAAAATGCTTCATTAACAGGAGACGCGCCGGTTCTATGTAAGCTCCGTTTCTTGTCAATTAAAATGAAAATCCGGATGGAATGACTGCGTGTTTCCCGATGCATAAAACATGATCCCTGATATAAATATCTTCTGAATGATCGTAATTTGCGGGCTTGCCTTCCGGAGATAGAGTAGCTCCTGCTCCAATCCGTGCATTACGGTCAATGATACAGTTTTTGATGTGACAATGTTCGCCAATGCCTAAAGGAACTGAGATAAATTCATCCTCGAAATGATCTGCGCCGATCATATATACATTTTCCATTTCCGTACCTGAGCGAATCACGGAACGTTCTCCTATCACGCAGCGCTTCAAGTGGGCATCCGAAATAATACACCCATCACCAATGAGTACGTTTTGCATGGTACAGCTATTAACTTTTGCCGCCGGTAGAGTTTTGGGTTGCGTGTAGATCGGTTTTGAAACATCGAAAAAGTTAAATTCCGGAACGAGATCGGTGAGCATGAGATTGGTTTCGAAAAACGAACGGACCGTTCCAATATCTTCCCAATAATCCTCGAAAATAAAGGCTTTAATAGCAACTTTTCCCAAAAGCCCTGGAATAATTTCCTTACCAAAATCGCTACCACCAGTGCTCAATGCCTCATCCAAAACCGAACGTTTAAAGATATAAATACCCATCGATGCGAGCGCGTAGGGAGTATGACTTTGATCCTGTAAATTTTGGCTTAATGGACCGGTGAGCGT
>CAMWJR010000020.1 GCA_947174645.1 uncultured Verrucomicrobiota bacterium
TACCGTGGTATCTTTAAGTGTTTTTAATGCCCCTAACCTGAACTTTATTGTAAATAAAAACAATATTTTATAAAATTGGAAACATAATAAGTTTGCACTTAGGTGATTTTCATTAAAGTCCGGCGCCATACTGGCGAGAAGTGTTCCGTGGCTTTGAGTTGCCGAACACGAACCTTATGAGTGCGACCCAAACCACCAATTTGACGCGATATCCCGCGGGGAGTATCCGCGAGTTATGTACCATTTCCTGGCCTATTGTCCTGTCTTCAGCGGCGGGGTACCTTATGGCTGTCATTGATCGCCTTTTTTTGAGTCATTACAGCGAGGCGGCGTTTAATGCGTGTTTTGCGGCGACGCAGTGGTATTGGAATTTTTTCTGTACGACGGCGGAGATTGTCCTTATTGCCGAGGTTTTTGTCGGACAATTGAATGGGGCGAAGCGCTTCCGGGAAATTGGTTCTGCGGTTTGGCAGATGATTTGGTTTTGTCTGTTACTCTATGCGATTTTTATACCGATTTCGATTTGGGGTGCTCCCTTATTAGTTGCGGACAATGTTGCGGAGCTTGGCGTTCCTTACTTACGTATTCTCACGCTCTTTATTCCCATTGATTGTATTGGATACTGTGCGCTAGGGGCATTTTTTGTAGGGCGCGGCGAGACTAAAATCATTCCCAGAGTGACGATTGTTTCCAATTTATTAAACGTTGTTTTGGATATACCGTTTATCTTTGGGCTGAAATGGGGCGATACGGTGTTAATTCCGGCCGGCGGTGTGATTGGTGCGGCAATTGCGACGGTCGTTTCGCAAAGCCTCTCAGCGCTCTTATTATTCGGGTTATTTATTCGAAAATCCTATCGTGAACGCTATGGAACGAATAGAATCGCTCTAAAGCCACAGTTCTTAGGGCATTGTCTCAAAATCGGAATGCCTGCTTCCTTAGCGCGTTTCATCAATTCGTTGGGTTGGGCGATTTTAACGCAGGTGATCGCGGCAAATGTATCGACCGATGACTTTCAAGCTTATGGAATTTCCCATTCTATCTATATACTATTCATGTTCTTTAATGAGGGATTTTCAGTCGGAACGCGAACGATTTGTTCAAATGCAATGGGAGCGCACCAGTATCACGTGGTACGACGGAATTGTCATGCCTGGGTATCGCTGATTTTGATTGTGATGGGCATTACCGCGATTGGTATGATTTTCTTTCCTGAGCCCCTTATCCGGAGTTTTTTAACGCAAGGCGATACGGCATTAGAGATTACCCATACCTCGGCGATGCTCCGGTGGGCTTGGATTGCTTTTGCGCTGGAGTTTACCTTTATGAACATGATGAGCATGTTAATCGCGTCGGGCGATACGCGGTTTACGATGTTCGTCAATACGGCTTCGTTCCTATGTCTTTCTGTGGTTCCGACCTACATCGGCGTTGTATATTTCGGTATGACCTCGATTCTCTTTTGGTACTCGACGTTACTCGACGGTTCTGTCCGTTCGCTTCTGTTCCTTAAACGTTACCGCAGCGGGCGCTGGATGCGTCATCGGATTATTTAAGTTTCGTTCCCGCGATGATTTCTTTTCTTAGGGCTACGAGACTGATGATATTGGGGATAGCCATTAAGCCAATGACGATATCAGCAATAACAAAGGCCGTCTTAATTTGTAAGAAGGGACCGGCGATCACGAAGAAGAGAAATAATGTGCGATAAGCAAAAATCGCTCCAGTGCCGAAAAAGTACTGTACACACTTTTCGCCATAATAGTTCCAACCGATGATGGTTGTGAAGGCAAAGAAGATAATACTCAAACTCACAATGGAATTCCCGAGGTGTGGAATGCCCAATTCATGTTCAAAAGCCGAAGCGGTCATGGACGTTTCGACGACTCCTGTTGGATCTGCTGTGACAAGTACTAGACCCGTAATGATACAAACAATGATCGATAAAAAGGCACCTACCATGCAGATCAGTCCCTGTTGGACAGGGGATTTTGTTTTAGCCGCTGCCGCTGCGATCGCTGCACTACCGAGACCTGCTTCATGACAATAAATACCACGACTCATTCCGATTTGAACCGAAGCGATAAGCGCACTTTCCAGTGTACCGCCAACAAATGCACGTGGCGCAAAAGCATCGGTGATGATGAGTTTCAAAGCAGGTAAAATGGCATCAATTTTAAATGCCAATATCAGGAGTGCAGCCCCTAAATACAAAATCGTCATAAATGGAACGACTTTTTCGGCAACGTCTGCAATCCGGTGAATACCGCCAAATGTAACCATCGCAACGATGATGCCTACAAGAATGGTTGTCAGTAGGACAGGCACACCAAAGGATCCTGCTGCGGCTGCAATCGAATTGGTCTGAGGAAGTGTACCTGTTCCCAAAAGTGCGACACCAGCTCCTAACAACGCAAATGACTTCGCTAAAAACCGGCTATGTAGACCCTTTTCAATATAGTACATCGGTCCACCAGCAATTTTACCATCATTACCGATTTTTCGATATCGGATTGCTAAAAATCCTTCGCAATACTTAATTGCTAGGCTAAAGATCGAGGAAAGGACGATCCAAAAGAGTGTTCCAGGTCCACCGACCGAGACGGCAACGGCGATCCCAACAATATTTCCCGTCCCTAGAGTGGCCGATAGAGCGGTACATAACGAAGCAAAACTGGAAATATCCCCAATCAGTATCCCTACATTGGAATCTTTTTTTCGGTGGGATGGAAGAAGGTATCGGAACGCCTGGCTAAGGCCACGGAATTGGATAAAGTTAAGCTTTAGAGAAAAATAGAAACCGATCCCGAAAATTGTGAGCAATAGCGGGAGTCCCCAGACAAATTGATAAATCGATTGTGTGAGATTCTCCATACCGTGGTGGTGATGTAAAAACGCTTTCAGAATTTGTCCAGCGCATATTAAAACAATAGGGTTAGTGCGATTTTAGAGCGTTTTTCGTCCCTGCGATAATTTCTTTTCTCAGGGCTACGAGACTGATGATATTGGGAATAGCCATTAAGCCAATGACGATATCAGCAATAACAAAGGCCGTCTTAATCTGTAAAAAAGGACCCGCGATTACGAAGAAGAGAAACAAGGTACGATAGGCAAAAATCGCTCCGGTGCCGAAAAAGTACTGTACACACTTTTCGCCATAATAGTTCCAACCGATGATCGTTGTGAAGGCGAAGAAGATAATACTCAAACTCACAATGGAATTCCCGAGGTGTGGAATGCCAAGCCCATGTTCAAAAGCCGAAGCCGTCATGGACGTTTCGATTACGCCTGTTGGATCTGCTGTGACGAGCACCAGACCGGTAATGATACAAACAATGATCGATAAAAAGGCGCCTACCATGCAGATCAGCCCCTGTTGAACGGGGGATTGTGTTTTAGCTGCTGCCGCCGCGATTGCTGCACTGCCTAGACCGGCTTCATGGCAGAAAATGCCGCGACTCATTCCCGTTTGAATCGAAGCGATGATGGCACTTCCTAGTGTACCGCCAACAAAGGATTTTGGAGAAAAAGCATCAGCGATAATCAACCGGATTGCGGGGAAAAGCATGTCGATTCTCAGAATCAATACCACGAGCGCCGTTCCGAGGTAGAGGACGGTCATGAAGGGCACGACTTTTTCGGCCACCTCGGCAATACGATGAATGCCACCGAAAATAACGAGAGCAACAATAATCCCCAAAACAACGGTAGTAAACCCAACGGGTACACCAAAGGATGCCGCTGCGGCAGCAATGGAGTTTGTTTGTGCCAGTGTTCCAATGCCGATGAGCGCAACCCCCATTCCAGAAATGGCAAAGAATTTTGCTAAAAACCGGCTATGTAGACCTTTTTCAATATAATACATCGGTCCACCGGCAATTTTACCATCATTACCGACTTTGCGGTACCGGATCGCTAAAAATCCTTCGCAATACTTAATCGCTAGGCTAAAAATCGAGGAGAGAACGATCCAAAAAAGTGTTCCCGGGCCACCGACGGAAACGGCAACCGCGATCCCAACAATGTTTCCCGTTCCTAGAGTGGCCGATAAAGCGGTACAAAGTGAGGCAAAAGTCGAAATATCGCCTATGAGACCGTTTTCCTGTTTCCGATGCGCGGGGAGTAAATACCGGAACGCTTGTCCTAAACCGCGGAATTGAATAAATTTGAGCTTTACGGAAAAATAAAGACCAATACCGAAAATCGTTAACAAAAGGGGAAATCCCCAAATGATCCGATAAATCGATTGTACAAAATCTTCCATGCCCTGTGAGGTAAAAACGCTTTAAGCATTTGTCCAGTGTAGATCGTGTGCGGTTTTAAGAGAAAGACTTCGGCTTACGCCCCATCGTACAACTTTTCATCAAAGTGATTGACAATGAAATTGATGAGGTAGATGAGCGCTAAAACGACTGCAGGGGCCGCCAATGGATTTTCGCCCATGAGTAGGATCGCGAGAAGCATGAGACCCGCAGGAATCCAGAGCGCATCAATATTGGTCTTCCAAAACGTAAGCGTTTTGTGGAGGTTGAAAAAACTACGATCGTCGTAGCTGTAGGCGTACAACACAAGCGTAAATAGCGCTGATGGCACCCAAAAAAAGGTTGCGAGATCGACCAGTAGGCCACCGTAGGTTATGCGGAAAATCAAAAGTAGAACGAGATGAACGAGCATCGCTAAAACTGGAACAGGGTGACGGCCCAAATTGTGCCCAGTAATCACACCAAGCGCGGGGAGTTTCGCGCGGCGATTGGTTAAGGAGTCTTCAATAAAGAGAAAAAGGTAGAGAAAAACAAAAAAACTGAGGACATAGGTTGCAAGGCCGAGTGAGAGCGCCAAAATCTTTTGGTAAAAAGCCGGATCTTGCCGTAGATTCCGAAAATCCTGAAAAAATGTGCTGCGTCCTTCGATCCCCACAATGCTCTTCTATCGGTAGTGGCGTTGTATGCAAACCAATTTTGTGTTGCGGCAATGAAGCGGGATGCTACGCTGGGCGCCGTGCTTTATGGAGGCGGGATTTTCGCAGTTCGAAGCTATTTTATGGGTTTTGATTTTTTTCGGTGGCTCAATTTTTGTTCACGAGCTCGGGCATTTTCTCGCCGCAAAGTGGTATAAACTCTATATTCCGTGTTTTTCCATCGGTTTTGGCCCTAAAATTTTTAAGAAAAAAATCGGTGAAACCGAGTTTTGCATCTCGCTGTTACCACTAGGGGGGTACGTTACTCTTCCTCAGTTAATGGACGTGCAGAGCGTCGAGGGCAAGTACGCACTCCCCAAGAGTTTACCGCCGATTTCGTCACGCGATAAGATGATCGTCGCCTCAATGGGTGTCGTTTTCAACCTACTTTTTGCGTTTATTATTGCCATTGGCCTGTATTGCCTAGGCATTGAACAGCGCTATAGCAGCACCAATACAACAATTGGTTATATTTGTCATGAGGTCCCGATTAATGCGACGAAAAAAGTCCCTGGGCCCGCAAAACGTGCAGGTCTCAAGGTTGGTGACCATATCGTTGCGATTGACGGCCATGCAACAAAAAGTTTTAGCGATGTGCTTTGTGGAATCACACTGGGAAAACACCGTGATACCAATGGCCCTGTATCGCAATTTTCAATTATTCGCGATAATCAACCTCTGGAAGTTACCGTTCATCCCGTGATCTGTGAACAGAATGCCCGAACGGGTGAAACCTCGCGGATTGCGGGGTTGCTTTCGGAGGAAAAGTTAAGCGTAAGTCACGTGTACGACCATTCTCCTGCAGCGGCTAAAGGTGTTCAACAAGGGGATAAGTTGATCGCAATTGATAGTATTCCGGTGACTTCTTATCGACTATTTCTAGACCTATTGCGAGGACAGGAAGAGGTATTGTGTGAATTCGAACGAGAAGGCGGAGAGCGGTATTCCGTTACGATTCCGTGTGTAGTGGTTCCACACCAAAAACCGGTGCTGCGCCTTGTGTTGGATTTCGAGGGTACGCTGGAACTTTACCCTGAGTTTACAGAGCCACTGGCGCTCAAAGACCTTTGCGACCAACCCTGTACGCTGCGATGTTTGTCATGGATTAAGGAAGGTGACTCCGATGACAGCGATCTCACGCTTTTGGGACAAACAGTTATAATTCAGGTACCTAATGTGCCTCAGACGCTCAAAACGTACCGCGATTTTTTTAGGAGTCATATAGGTCAACAGTTGGAGTTACAGATCGGCGCGCAGAAACATGCTCTTGTAGTGACCACTGCCACCATTGATGAGGAAGTGAGCCACGAATCTTTGGGATTTGAGCTCCAAGAAACGACAGTTCAGATGCATATTCATCCGCTAACTCAAATTTCGGACAGCATACAGATGACCGCCCAAACGTTAGTGAGTTTGTTGACGCCATCAGCCGATGTACACTTCAAAAATCTCATGGGCCCTACTGGAATTGTGAAAACGCTCCACACCTTTGCGGTTACGGATTTTCGATTGTTGCTCTGGTTTGTAATTTTACTTAATGTTAATCTCGCATTCCTCAATACTCTTCCGCTCCCGATTCTCGATGGCGGCATCATCCTTTTGGCGTTTTTAGAAGCTATTTTTCGGCGAAAATTTCCGGCGCACACACTGGGTGCCATACAGTCCATTTTTGCGTTAATTTTGCTGGGCTTTGTGCTCTATATCAGTGTTTTCGACGTTCACCGTATTTTAGGCGAACAAGACGCTAAAGCCCAACTTCAGCGTCAGCAACTACTCGCTCTGGATGAAGCAGATTTTTGGAGGCAAGAGTCCGGAAAACAGCATCCCTGATCTTGCCAACTTTAGAGTTCTTTCCCTTGCCAACTGACGAAGTAGGCACTCTCGGGGAGAGTTTGATCTAAATTATTGGTTGGGAGTGCAGTGCCATGTTGCTGGAAACGTCCTGAAATTGTCGGGAACCATTCAACGTGACCGTCAAAAAACGCAATAAGGCCGCCTCGGTTACCCCAGATGCCGCTATTAGCATCAGAAAATGAATTCCATTGACCTTGAGAAGACAGACCGCGACTATAGCAACAGGGGATTTTCGACGACAACAATTCGTCGTCATTTTTGAATGAGTCTTTGGCGATGCAGCAAACGACGCTCAAGGGCGTATTTCCGCCGCTTTGTTTCCCACGGAATTTTTCGGCGATACGATCGGCGACCGCATCATACATAGTTTCGACCATATTTTTTTTCGTCAAAGGATCGAAATCCCACATCCAAACCGAAATGTCGCTGATGTAGCCGTATTTTGCGAGAAGCGTAGCGACGAGGTTGGCATCACCATCGCCAGAGGCCTGGCCACCAAGTTCATAGAAATCGGAGGGGCGGATGACATGGCCATGATCACGAATAAAATTGATATGGGCGAGGGCGATTATCCTTAAATTAGCAGCTGCGGCGGCACGCTGAGAACGTTCAGTCAGTGCACGTAGATTTGGGATCGTGAGGCAAATTAGAATGGCTAGAATTCCGATGACAACGGTGAGTTCCAGAAGCGAAAAGCTCTTTTGATTGGCGCATCGTGACACGGAGATATTTTGTGAAATTTTCACAAAAGGACAAATTTAAAACGATATTGCGCTTTTTATGGGAAAAACTAGCTCCCGAGGTGTGATCTTTTTGTACAATTTGCGGCGGCATGTTTTAGAGGAAATTCAAGCAAGTCAACCAGATCAAGTGCTGCGTATCTATTGCTGTGGGCCAACGGTGTATAATTTAGCACATATCGGGAATTTTCGTACCTTTTTGCTTCAAGATGTACTGCGGCGTTTACTGTTGACCTCTGGATATAAGGTGAAGTTCGTGCGCAATATCACGGATGTGGACGATAAGACGATCCGCGGATCACAACAGGCAGGGGTTTCGCTCAACAATTTTACGCAACACTGGGTTGACTGTTTTCACCGTGATTCCAAAGAACTAAACATTTTGGCTCCCGATGTGGAGCCGAGGGCGACAGGGCATATCGCGGAACAGATTGCAATGATCCAGCGGCTTGTCGATAAGGGACATGCTTACACTACGGTGGATGGTTCCGTATATTTTCGGATTGCCAGCTTCCCCGACTACGGGAAGGTTTCAGGGATCGCTTTAGCGCAACTCGAATCACAGGCAACCAACAGCGCCGGACAGCGTAATCAGTCGGATGAGTATTCGCGTGATCACGTTTGTGACTTTGCGCTTTGGAAGGCTTATAAACCCGAAGACGGCGACGTTTTTTGGGAAAGCCCCTGGGGGCGCGGGCGTCCGGGATGGCATATTGAGTGTAGTGCGATGGCACAGAAATATCTCGGACCGACGATCGATATTCATGGCGGAGGAATCGACCTGTGCTTCCCGCATCATGAAAACGAGGTCGCTCAGTCAGAGTGTGCGACAAAAGAGCCTTTTGTACGCCACTGGTTCCACTCTGTGCATTTATTGATCGAGGGGCAGAAAATGTCAAAAAGCCTGGGTAATATTTACACGCTAAAAGATTTTTCGGAAAAAGGCTATGACGCGGCGACGGTTCGATACGCCTTGATCAGCGCCCATTACCGTCAGACGCTCAATTTTACGCAGGCGAGTCTCGAGGCCGCGCAAAGTGCACTTAAAAAACTCCGTGCGCATGTCACAGCGATGGGAATTTCCAGGGCAGTTGAAAGACGACCGGTATCAGAATGGCATTTTTTCAATAAGGCGATGGAGGCACTTCAGCAAGATCTCAACACACCAAAATGTCTTGGGGAGTTGTTTACCGTTCTCAATCAGCGTCCGACCATTCAGGCTGATTTTATCAATGAATTACTAACAATTTTATGGATTTTGGGTCTCTATGAGCCACTGTTGGAGCAGCAAGAACGAGTCCAAGAGATTCCGCCAGAAATTGCGGCGCTTGCGGAGGAGCGAAAGCGTGCAAAGGCGCAGAAACAGTACGCGGAGGCGGATCGATTGCGGGCACAAATTAACGCCAAAGGTTGGTCGATTACCGATCAAAAGGACGGTTATCAGCTGATGCCAAATTAAAAAACAAAAGAGCTTGTCTTTTCTATTGTTTACCCTTGGGATAGAAAAGATACAATCTTAACATCATGGAAGAGGGCGGTTTGATACGTGACTTTGCGGTCCTGATCGGGGCGGCTGGGACTGCAGGTTTGATTTTCCATTTTTTGCGGCTCCCGCTTTTGCTCGGGTACATCTTAAGTGGGTTTATTATCGGGCCTCATTTTGCACTCGCACCGTACATCCAGAACTATGAGGTATTGCAACAGTTTGGCGACCTTGGCGTAATTTTTCTGATGTTCTACATCGGACTGGAGTTTGACCTCGACAAATTGCGGCGGACGATGGGACCTTCGTTTTTAGCCGTTTTATTTCAGACGGTGATCATGATGTTCGTCGGGATTTTATCGGCGCGATGTCTTGGATGGCAAGGCGTTAACGGGTTATTTCTCGGGGCACTCATGGCGATCAGTTCGACGATGATGACGATCCCGGTGCTCAAAGAAGAAAAAGCGCTCGATACGCACTATGCCCAGTTAGCTGTTGGAATTTTAGTTCTTGAGGACTTTGTTGCGATTTTGCTGCTCGTTATCCTTTCCGGTATCTCGATGAAGGGCCATTTTGAATGGAAGGCGGTCGAACAGGTGACATTCCTACTGGGCGTTTTCGTTGTCATGGTCTTTGTTCTTGGTCGTTTTTGTGGCGCCCGCATTTCGGCTTGGTTGAGTAAAATTACTTCACCGGATTTACTGGTTTTAATTCCCATAGGGTTTGCATTAGGAATTGGAGAGCTCGCGAATGAGGTCCATTTTTCGACGGAGTTAGGGGCGTTTTTAGCGGGATCGGTCCTGTCGCAGACGGCGTTTGCGCATAAAATTGATGCTATCACGGAGCCGTTGCGCAATATGTTTTGTGCGATCTTTTTCGTTACGATTGGGATGGCGATCGATCCGGCACAAATTGCGCAACACTGGGTTGCAATTCTGGTAATTTCAGTGGTTGCGACGATTGCGCAGATTTTTGTCTGTTGGTTCGGGCTCTATTTGGCGGGCGAAGATTCAAAGGTATCGTTTTATACCTCGGTTTACAAATCGCAAAAGGGGGAATTTAGCTTTGTTATTGCGGGACTTGGTGCTTCATTAGGGGTAACCGATCCGGCGTTAATGTCGATCGCTGTTGGACTTTCGTTGTGTACAATTGTACTGAGTTCATTGCTGAGAAAGTACATCGAGCCGCTCTACGGTGTCATTGGCCGGTGTATGCCGAAATCGCTCGTTAATTTCGATCAGTTTTACCGTCGTTTTCAGCAGGCAGCAAAGCTAGAGGTCGAAAAGATGATTTTTTTACACGAGGCAAAAGGGTATATTTTGAGCCTTGTTTGGTACTTTTTAATGCTCGTAGGGTTGATGATTTTGGCGGGATTTTTTTCTCAAGGCGTTGAGAACAAATCGTGGTCGTTTATCGCGCAGCATGAGATGATTGCTATGGCGGTGATTTGGATTTGTGCCGCGTTCATCATTATGCCGATTTTCGCTGGTGTCGTCAAAAATATCAACGAGATTATCAATATTGTCCTCAATCACATTTTTCACTCAGAGCAGCAGGCGCAACAGCAGGAAAATAGCCGTAGCATTGGCGTCATCCGTCACGTCGTTTTGTCGATTGTTCTACTTTTTATCGGCATTATTTTTGTTTCCGTTTCATCAGCTTATTTGC
>CAMWJR010000021.1 GCA_947174645.1 uncultured Verrucomicrobiota bacterium
GTACAGGGGATATTATTTCGGTTCCCCTGCTTCGTGAGCTCGGTGTTAAAGTTTTTCCGGTTGAAGCTCAGATGGCACATGATCCACGCTTCCCGACGGTCGTCTCTCCAAATCCTGAAAATTTCGAGGCCCTAACGCTCGCCGTTCAACAGGCAAAAAAATCGGGTACGGAACTAGTTATTGGGACAGATCCCGACGCCGATCGCATCGCGATTGCTGTACATGATCAAAATGGAGAATTCGTGCCATTTACTGGTAACCTCACAGGCGCACTTCTCGAGGAATTTCGACTGAGTCGGATGAAAGAGTTTGGGTGGATTCCACAATCGGGCGGTGATAATGTCGCGTTCATTAAGACCTTCGTCACAACGCCGCTACAGGAAAAGATCGCCAAACATCACGGTGTAAAGTGTATCAATACGCTGACAGGTTTTAAGTGGATTGGCGAAAAGCTCAACGACTACGAGCAGCTACTCCAAAAAAAGCTCGAAGCACGCCAACAGCCGAAAATCGACTACGTCGAAACGCCTGCCGACGAACGTCGTGCCCTACTTTTGCGCGATAGTACTTTTTTTGCCTTCGGTGGCGAAGAAAGTTATGGCTACCTCGCCAGTAATAACGTGCGCGACAAGGATGCGAATGCCGCTGCTCTGATGATTTGCGAGCTCTACGCGTCTTTGCAGCAACGAGGGAAAACGTTAATTGATTTTCGCGACGAACTCTATCAAAAGTACGGTTATTATGCGGAATCCCAGATCAATCTCTACTTTGAGGGTGCTACGGGTGCGCAAAAAATTCAAAATATTTTAACATCCTACTCCCAAAATCCCCCCAAGGAAATCCACGGAGTTCCGGTTGCGCATGTCACAGATTTCACCCGCGATACAATCTACGATGCCGATGGGAAACAAATTCCGTCGCAATCTTTCTTTATCTTGGATCTCGCTGATGGGAGCCGTTACGCCGTTCGAGGCAGTGGCACAGAGCCGAAAATTAAGTTTTATCTCTTTGGGCACACACCCGTAACGACAACTGTCGAGCAAGCGATGCAGCAGACGCAGCAATCGCTTCAAAACCTAAAAACAGCGCTCGAGACCGATGCCCGTCAACGTGCGGAACAGAAAATTTGATTGCTATTGTGTAAATATTTCATAAATTTATTCTCTGGATATGGGAAATATAGACTCAAGCAACAACATTAGTCGCCCACGGGATGGGAGTAACATGGGAGTGCGCGATGCACTGCCGTTCGCCTCCTCGATGAGAACAAAAACGGAAATTTTTAACACTATCGAAGGTCAAATACAGGATGCCCGTGAACAGGGAAATATGATCCCGGATGCCACGATGAATCAACTCGTGCTCAACATCTCGGGGCGTGAAACTACTCCCGAAGAGTTATTAAAAGCAACGGAAACAACTCAAAAGTTAATTGCCAGTGCTTCACTACTATCGGAAAATGCTCAAAAGGAGCTCGTCGACACGCCCTCAAAAATTGTCAACCACCGCAATGCGAGCACCGATGTTCAGGAAAAGGGAAAGGCGCTTTATCAGGATCTCGCGGCACAATTACCTACAGTCACCTCAGGGGAGGTGCAAAAGGAACTCCTTCAGGCTATCGATAACGCTGATACCTCGGAGAAACGCCATAGCTGGCATGTCGCACTCTTTGAATCTATCGATCAAAATGCCGATCAAGGAATCGACAATATCAATGCGGCTGCTCAACGTCCACTGATCCGTTTGATAGGTGATACGGCACAGAATCTTCCTGCGGTTTCAGCTAATGAGCAAGCCTCGTTCCAACAATCGGCCATGCATATGCTCCAAAGGGCACAATTCCCGTACAAATTCGATGCCGACGCTTTCCGTGAGGCCCTTGTGGCTCTATCTGCTGTCCCGGAAAATGTTCGGACCGCGGAGTATAGCAAATTCCTCAAGGATGAGGAAAATAAAGAACTCTCGACACAAGCCGCCGAGTAAAGCGTTGCCTTTTGAGGAAAAATCCCTCTGCTGACGGGCGTGTACCAACGGGTGGTCCTCAAAGTCAGCGGAGAATATCTGGGTGAAGCCGGTATCGGTTTATCGAAACCCAAGATCGAAGCGTTTGCCCAACAAATCGTCGCAATCCAAAAACTCGGCGTCGCACTAGCCCTCGTCCTCGGGGGCGGTAACATTTTCCGTGGACACACATATAACCACCGTAATTCCGGGTTTAAGCGGACGGATGCCGATCAGATGGGTATGCTCGCAACGGCTATTAATGCACTCGCGCTGCGTAGTATCTTAGCACAACAGGGAGTTTCTGCGACAATCCAGAGTTCGATTAAAATTGAAGGCATTGCAGAGCGTTTTTCGGTTACCAATAGCGAAGCCGCATTACGAGACGGGAAAGTGGTTCTATTTTGTTGCGGGACCGGGAATCCATTTTTTTCAACCGATTCAGCGGCCGCACTCCGCGCCTGCGAACTTCAAGCGGATATCTTACTCAAAGCGACCAATGTCGATGGCGTCTACGACTATGACCCGAAACTACATCCAGAGGCTAAGAAATTTAACCACCTTACCTACTCGGAAGTCCTCCAGCTCGGCCTTTGTATCATGGATATGACCGCCTTTATTCTTTGTAAAGAAAACCATATCCCTATCCGTATTTTTAATGGACATGATGAAGGCGCGGTCGTACAAGCAGTCCAGGGACAGCCTATCGGAACATTGATCGGGGAATAAGTATTTTATGGAAACAGATTCGGCTCTAAAAAATATCAAATCGGCTATGACGAAAGCCGTCGAACACACCAATAGCGAATTTTCATCGCTCCATACCGGTAAGGCTTCGACGTCGATGGTTGAAAATCTTATCGCAGATGTCTATGGGAGCAGTATGCGGATTAAGGAAATTGCGGCCATTACGACGCCCGATGTACGGACGATTCAGATTCAACCCTGGGATAAATCTTCTGTACCCTGTATTGAAAAAGCAATTCTAACAGCCAATATCGGTCTAACACCAATTTCTCAGAGCACACTCATTCGCTGTACCGTTCCGGAAATGAGTGGTGAACGTCGTAAGGAACTGGTGAAGGTTGCTAACACAATGGCCGAAGCCGGGCGTGTTGCGATTCGTGCGATTCGTCGGGATGCGCTGGAAAGCTTTAAAAAACTCCAAAAAGCCGGTACGGTTACCGAAGATGAAATGAAGCGTCTCGATAAAGAGGTTCAGAAACTCACAGATAACGCCATTGACGAAATCGCCAAGCTACTTGCTTCGAAAGAGAAAGACCTCATGCAGGTTTAAAGACGATTTTCTGAACACGACTTTGAGGACAGAGCTGTTGGATTTTTCTAAGGATTTCCTTTTGGCGAAACATCAGCTCCTGGCGAGCAACATTATTTTGGACGTTGACCAATAAAATTCCCTTAACGATTCTTCCGGGTTTTGAGAGCTGTTGCAGCGGATGGCCTACAAGCATAGGCCAATGTTCTTCAATTTTTGTCGAAATCCGGGCTTCAGGTGTTTTCGTTAACTTCAGGATTAGGCAATCTGCAAGCACTTCGATAGGGACTTCTTCTCGCATGAAGGCGACTGAATCGTCATGCGGTAGCCCACGGAAATCGGCAATGAGATTCTGGATTTTTTTTGAAAATCGCGGGCGCATATTTTAGAGACACATCGCGCCAATGAGCGCAAATCCCATCACCGGGAGATTGAAATAAACAAACGCCGGAACACAGCTATCCCAAATATGATCATGCTGTCCATCGGCATTAAGCCCCGACGTAACGCCCAACATCGTATCGGAAACCGGCGATCCCGCATCGCCCAATACCGCTGTTGCACCGATGAGACAGACAGTCGCTAAAGGGCTAAAACCCAACTCGACACATAAGGGAACACAAATCCCGGCCACAATCGGCACCGTTGAAAACGACGATCCAATACCCATAGTAATCAGAAGACCAACGAGGAGCATGCCTAAGGCACCGAGGAAAGGACTACCATGAACGGCCTCCGTCAGCCAACTCACAAGCGCCTGCGTATCGCCTGTCGCTTGGAGTACGGCACTGAAACCGGAAGCGGCAATCATGATAAACGCAATCAGCGACATCATCTTAAACCCCTGAGTCACGACATTATCCGATTCATGCCAGCCCACAACACCACCTAGCGTAAAGATACAAAATCCCGTCATCGCACTCGCAATCGTGTTTTCCAAAATAATTTGGACGATCAGCGTGCCTAAAATCGCTAAACCCGAAACAATGATGTCCCAGCGCGTGCAGGGTTCCTCCTCAGTCGCATGGACGGAGCGCGTTTTACTGCGATCATAGTGCCTCGGTTTTCGATAACGGTAGAGCGATAATACAAGCCCAACAACCATTCCCAGCGACGGCAACGCCATACCAAGGACGATTTCTTTCAGACTGACCGAAACACCGTATTGGAGTAAATTTTCACGGAGAATGCTGTCCAAAAAAATGCTCCCAAAACCATATGGAATCAGCATGTATGCAAAAATCAGACCAAAAGTTAATAAATTACTCAGTAAACGGCGATCGATCTGAAGTTCGGCAAAAACTTCTAGTAAGGGTGGAATGAGAATCGGTATAAACGCGATATGAACCGGAAGTATGTTTTTCGACGCAATGGCGATCAAACCGATGAAGATAAAAATAAGGGCTTTGAGGTGGAGACGACGATGACTTTCACGACTTGTAACAAAGTGGATGACTTTCTGTGATAGCCAAATGGGGACTCCAGAATGCGCTACAGCTGCTGCAAATGCGCCTAAAATCCCGTAGCTTAAGGCGATATTCGCACCGCCACCGAGACCTGAAGCAAAAATCTCGAGCGTTTTGGGGACGGTAAAGCCACCGAGAGTCCCCCCTAAAATCGCACCTGCGGTCAGCGCAATCACCACGTTTACCCGAAGGAGCGCAAGCCCGAGAACGCTCGCAATCGCAACGAGCACCGAATTGGTTAAAATCATGTCTTTTAGGATTGAAAGATTTCAAGTGTACGATGAATACGCGACAATACCCGTTCCTTACCGAGGACAGGCAACATTCGGTAAAAACTCGGACCAACACCGCGTCCCGAGACGGCATAGCGAACCGTATGAATATAATCTCCAGTTTTAACACCGTGCTGTTCGGAAAGATCGTGAATCATCTGTTCTAAATTCGTTTCGTTGAATGCAGTTAACGCATCGGCAGCACCCAAAAATTCTTCGAGACGTGGACGCGGGTTGAATTTCGCTAACTTCTCCCATTCTGACTGCGGACGCTCAAAGTTTTCATCAAAAAAATATTCTACAAAATGCCCTAGCTCCGTAAATGAGCGTAGCTTCTCTTGGCAAATCGTCAGCACCTGGTCGATGTAAGCTTCATCCGCACGCACATCGAATAATTCTTTCCCACGGCGTAAAAATTCTTCGAGCGGCATGTTTTTTATGTATTCCGCATTCATGTAGGCTAATTTACGTTCATCGAAACGAGCATTCGTCTTGTTAATTTCGGGAAGATCAAAGAGACGAACCACTTCCTCAATCGGCATGATTTCGCGATCATCTTTTGGGGACCACCCAAGTAAACAAAGGTAGTTGCGTAGGGCTTCGGGAATAAAGTGCTGCTTGTGGTAATCTTCGACCAGGGCTCCCGTCTCGCGCTTACTCATCTTCCCCGCTCCATTGGTTTTTAAAATTAACGGAATGTGGGCAAATTTTGGCGGTGGTACACCAAGCGCTTTAAAGAGTTCTACGTGTTTGCTAGAATTCGATAAGTGATCGGCCCCACGAATCACATGGGAAATCTGCATCGCAGCATCATCGACCACATTGACAAAATGAAATGTCGGTGTTCCATTCGAACGAAAAATTACAAAATCTTTTTCCTCCGCACGGTAAACAGGACCGTGGATTAAATCGTCAATGAGTTGCGGTTCGTGTGAAACCCGAAAGAAAATCGCTCCCTCTTGCTCGTAGACTTTATCACTTTTTCGGAGAATCTCCAAATATTCTTGGTAAATCGTATCACGTTGACTCTGAAAATAAGGACCATAATCCCCGCCTACTTCAGGCCCTTCATCCCAATCGAGCCCAAGCCAACGAAGACTGTCAAAAATAACCTCCGTCGCACCCGGAATATGTCGTTCGCGATCGGTATCTTCAATGCGGAGTACAAAAGTCCCCCCGGTATGGCGCGCGTAGAGCCAGTTAAATAGCGCGGTCCTCGCCCCGCCAATATGAAAAAACCCCGTCGGACTCGGTGCAAAACGAACGCGTACCATAGTGGCGCCGACGGTACACAGATTCGCCGAAAAGGAAATAAAAAACTCCCTCTTTTACAGCCAAAGCGCACCGAGTAGCGCAAACGCAATCACCGGAAGATTGAAATCGATAAACGCCGGTACACAGCTATCCCAGATATGATCGTGCTGGCCATCAGCATTGAGCCCCGACGTAACACCCAGCATCGTATCCGATACCGGTGATCCTGCATCGCCAATCACGGCTGTTGCTCCGACAATACAGATGGTCGCCAGTGGACTAAAGCCCAATTCCAAACACAGGGGAACATAAATACCCGCAATAATCGGAACTGTTGAAAATGAAGAACCGATACCCATTGTGATGAGTAACCCGACGGATAGCATACCACAAGCCGCGAGCAAGGAATTGCCATGAACGGCTTCACTTAGCCACTGCACGAGCGCCTGCGTATCGCCTGTCGCACGTAGAACCGCACTAAATCCAGAAGCCGCAATCATGATAAACGCAATGAGCGACATCATTTTAAATCCCTGGGTTACAACGTTATCCGATTCACGCCAACCAACAACACCGCCTAACGTAAAAATCAAAAACCCTGCCATCGCGCTCGCAATGGTACTTTCTAAAACAATTTGGACAACCAGTGCTCCGAAAATCGCTAAACTCGAAACGATCATATCCCGACGCGTACACGGTTTTTCCTCACACATTTGGATCGAACGAATTTTCGTACAACTATAATCTCGTGGCTTCCGGTAGCGATAAAATGATAATAATAGTCCAACCATCATCCCCATTGCCGGGAACGTCATACCCAACATCACTTCCTTAAGACTCACCGATAGACCGTTTTGGACCAAATGGGTTCGCAAAATGCTTTCTAAAAAGATACTACCAAAGCCATATGGAATCCACATGTAGGCAAAGATAATCCCAAACGAAATGAGATTGCCAACTAAACGACGATCGATCTGCAGTTCAGCAAAAACTTCTAGCAAGGGTGGGATGAGAATCGGTATAAACGCAATATGAACTGGGATCGCATTTTGCGAAGCAATCGCCAATCCGCCGATCAAGATAAACATTAGGGCTTTTAAGAAAATAGGCTTTCCATGTGGACGTCGAACAAAAGCAATTATCTTTCGAGACAACCAAATCGGAACTCCTGAATGGGCAACTGCGGCCGCAAATGCCCCGAGAATCCCATAGCTTAGAGCGATATTCGCACCACCACCAAGTCCCGACGCAAAAATCTCCAACGTCTTTTGAGGGGAAAAGCCTCCTAAAATACCACCTACAAACGCCCCTGTCGTTAATGCAATCACGACATTGACACGGCATAAAGCCAAAATAAGTACACAGCCAATCGCGGCGAGCACCGAGTTCGTCAGAATCATACTGTTCCTTCGTTTACAATGAACCGGTGTCCGTGAACTTCAAAACCCCATGATGATGTACATGATGCCCTGCCGAAAACACCGCATGGTTGCGGACGCAAACGATTGAACTCCATGTAACACTGACCATAGTAATGCTCTATGCTAAGTGTCGTTTCCAATTGTAAAGCAAAAATTTTTACTTTTCGCCACACCGCTCCTTACTAGTACCGTATATATGCAGTGTCCTTTTCCGAAGAAATTCCCCTCTCAACTCCAAAAAGACGACGATTTTTTCATGTCTATGGCCTACAACGAAGCCATCCAGGCCTATGAAGCCGACGAAATTCCGGTTGGCGCGGTGATTGTCTATCAACAACAGATCATTGCGTCTGCACATAACCGCGTCAAAACGCTCAACGATCCGACTGCACACGCCGAAATGCTGGCAATCACCCAAGCGGCACAATTTATCGGTGATTGGCGGCTCAATGAAACGACGCTTTACGTCACCAAGGAGCCCTGCCCTATGTGTTCCGGTGCTACGATTATGGCTCGCGTCGGAACGGTTATTTACGGTTTCTCTGACCCTAAAATGGGCGGCCTTGGCGGTGCATTTTCGCTACAAGATCTTCCACAAACCAATCACCGGCCCGTTATCAAGCAAGATGTTCTAAAGGAACCCTGCTACGAACTCGTTCGCCATTTCTTCGACACCCGGCGCCAGCGCATCGAAGAAATTAATGACCTTTAAAATCCAAGCGCTCTTTTTTCCTGTTCTGTAAGCAGTTTTTCCCCGTCTCCTGTATTGATCCTCCCATTGATAAAGCGAAGGTTTTTCGAAAACAAACGCTCAAATAGAAAATCAAAAGCTGATTGCAATGGCGCATTGTTCCGATCGGAGATAAAGAGGGTAATATTTGCGCGAAAATACATTAATTCCTTTTGGATGCCTTGAATTGTTTTTTTCGGATCAATCAGTGACCATACTGCGTTACGATAATACCCTACAAACATCGCGCGCGTCGCGTACTGTTGCGCAAGTTCTTCGTTGCCCCCTTCGCGGCGGAAAAATTGTGCCATATTCTCGAAAAAAAACGACCATACCGTCAGCGCCTCAGACACCACCGTTAATGGCGTCTCCTTCCAGAAAATCCGCTCTTCATCCCCGGTTTCTAAAAATGCTACAGGACTTTCCTCGGTAATCGAGTTATCATCCGTAAGAGCTTTTATTTTCCAAAATAACGCCTCTCGAATCGGCTTAAAACGTGCCCGTATGCTATTGGCACTATTGGAACGCTCGAGATCCGTGAAACAATCTTCTATGCGTATAGTAATGACCTCGTTTAGCGCCTGCCGTTCTTCGGGAGTAAGAACCAGTAATAAGAGTCCAAACTGCATTTGATAGAGGCTCGTGATCCGTGCCTGCATCCGATAACGTTGGACGCGTTCAGAAACCGCCCCTCCGGCAAAGGGCCATTGGCTGACTTCCTGAAAATAGGCAGACAATCTTCCTAATTCCATAACGCATTTCCAGGCGGAATATCCCTGCCAAATTTCCTTCCTCTCACGGTAACCGTTTTCATCCGCAACCGCTCCAGAAGGGTTTAAAATTTGCTCGATCATCGCTCCAAGCGGCCGATTTCCCAAAAACAATCCCATCCGCGCCGCCATATCTTTTTGCCTCTCTAACGATTCTTTGGATTTGGGCTTCGGCAGAGTTGTCGGATCACTGAACGTCTTTCGAGCCGGAATCAAGTGTTCGGGGCAAAATGTGACATGAAACAAACTATTCGTACTACTTCCCTCAACACACACACTCCCAATAAACAAACCTCCGACTACTGTTTTCCAACATCCACCCCTCATTACTTATCCCCCAAATGAATCTTATAAACACAAGATTCTCTCAATTTATTCAAAAACTTATGTGTGCACGCACAAGAAAATTCCGCTATTTCACTTGCAAAACGACAAAAACTCCTCGTAATGAGGAGCGTTCTTAAGCCCGGGTGGCGGAATGGTAGACGCTGAGGACTTAAAATCCTTTGTCTGAAAAGACGTGCGGGTTCGAGTCCCGCCCCGGGCACCCCACGATACGTTGAGAATTATCAGGATGTGTCTCGTTATTTTTCGAGTGCGTTTTTGACGTCGAATGCATGCTGAAGGGCTTGTTGGATATTTTTGCCATCTCCGTCATAGTTTTCGGGTTTAGAAATTAAGAAAAGAGCAGCCAATCCGAGAGCAAATTTTAGATCGTTGTCACTGCCAATCAACTGCAAAACCTTACCTGTTGCACCGTTCTTAGTCGCAAACGTTGTAGCATCTAATTTCAGGTTCGTCTTGAAATTTTCATTCGAAAACTCCATCACCTTGAGCACGCCATAAGCAACACTTGCTAAAACGGCATCCGAAGCCAATGGTCCCCCTTCTCCTTTTGTTATTAACCTTTCAGGTATTTCCGCTGTCACTGCCTTTTTCTTCCCAAATGCTCCCCACAATCCATTCACGGAAACTCCAAAGAAACAGCCAAGTAGCAAGAATTTCTTCCACATCGTCATCATTTTCGTCGTCTTCATCATCACAGAGTAGATTAAAAACAATTTTACATTCGTCAACCGTTTTTAAATTGAAATTTTTCATTTCAGCACCGCATTTTTACATCGAAAAATCACACACAAACGCAACTTTTCATAAGGAAAAAGCTGGCTTTTTATTTTGACTTTGTAGGTTAGGTCGACGGCGGGGTGTAGCTTAGCCTGGTAGAGCGCTACGTTCGGGACGTAGAGGTCGCTGGTTCGAATCCAGTCACCCCGACCATCGTTTTTGGAGCTTACTTGACTTTGAATGCTAGGGTTTTAAAGTCTACGCTGATGGTTTTGGAACGTATTGAGGGACCGGTAAATGTTAAAAAAGTTTCCTCGCAGGAATTGGAGCAACTTTGCGATGAAGTTCGACAGGCAATCTTAAAAAAGCTCAGCAAACATGGTGGACATGTGGGACCGAACCTTGGGATGGTAGAAGCAACAGTTGCACTACATTACGT
>CAMWJR010000022.1 GCA_947174645.1 uncultured Verrucomicrobiota bacterium
GTATTGCGCTTTTGGGAGCCAATGGGAATGGGAAGTCGACACTCGTCAAGGTACTTGCGGATCGTCTTCCGTTACTCGAGGGGACGATGACGGTTTCGAAAAAGCTCAATCGTGCTTATTTTTCACAACAGCTTACCGATCAGCTCGATATCGACAAAACGCCCTATGAATTTTTGTCCTCTTTTTGTGTCGGGATAAATGAAACCGCTGTTCGTAGCCAGTTAGCACGCTTTGGACTCACACAACAAAAAGCGGATACCCTCATTCGAAACCTTTCTGGAGGCGAAAAAACACGTCTGTTACTGGCGATTACCACACGTCATGGTCCTCATGTCTTAATTCTCGATGAACCCACGAACCATCTCGATATCGAGGCTAAAGAGGCGCTCGTCGATGCCCTGAATGCGTATGAGGGCGCTGTTGTCTTAGTCTCACATGACTTTTTTATCGTAGAGTCGGTTTGTGAACAGCTATGGCTCGTCAAAGACCAGAAGTGTGTGCCGTATGATGGTGATCTTGAACACTATGTTCAGGATGTTTTGAATGAAAAACGTCAGACTAAGGGTAATGCGAAATCCAAAAGCACCTCCGGGCCAAATAATAAACAACGCCAAAATCTAGAAAAACAGCTCGGAGTCATTGAACAACAACTATCCGAAAAGCAGCAGCAAAAAGCAGAACTAGAACGGCGTTTGAATGAACAGTATTCCGAAGCAACACTTCAAGAACTTACGGAGCTTTCACAGCATATTGAGCAACTAGAGGCGAACTGGCTTGAGCTTTCCGAACAATCAGAAGCGTAGATACTGTTGTAAAAGGAATTAGCTTGAATGTTTGGGTGCTTTTACTTCGCTCCGAGCGGTGAAGCGGACGCATCATTGTAACGAATTATCGAAAAAGAACGAGGGACAGAATGTTCAGCTCATCGGTTGGATTGCCTCTATACGCGACCATGGTGGGCTAGTTTTTGTCGACCTACGCGATCGCGAAGGCATTACGCAGATTGTTTTTGATCCCAAGTCGTTTACAGAGCTCGCATTGCTCAAAGACGAGTCGGTGATTGAGGTGACGGGGATCGTTCGTGCACGTCCCGGCGATACCGTTAACAGCCACATTGCGACAGGTGACATTGAGGTAATTGCCGAGCATCTAACGATTCACAATATCGCAGAGACGCTACCGTTTCCGCTCGATGATGCCAATGCGGATAAGGTCAACGAGGACCTACGATTGACCTATCGTTATCTGGATCTTCGTCGGCGGAAAAATTTACGGGCCCTACGTTTACGCCATAATATTGCACGAGCGGTCCGGGGCTATCTGGATCGTCAAGATTTTGTAGAGGTTGAGTTACCCTATCTCTTTAAGACCACACCGGAAGGGGCGCGTGAGTTTCTCGTTCCGAGTCGGCAAAACCCGGGTAGTTTTTATGCCTTAAGCCAATCGCCGCAGCAATATAAACAGATGCTGATGGTCGCTGGGATCGAGCGATATTACTCGATTGCGCGTTGTTTCCGCGATGAAGATCTTCGGATGGATCGTCAACAGGAATTTACGCAGATCGATATTGAAATGTCCTTTATTGAGCGTGAAGATGTTTATGCGTTGATTGAAGGGATGCTCAAAGAAGTCTTTCAAGCTACTCGTGATATGGAGCTGAAGACACCATTTTTGCGGATGCCGTTTCAGGAGGCTATGGATCGTTATGGTTCCGATAAACCGGATACGCGCTTTGGTTTAGAGCTCGTAGATGTTTCGGATGTTTTTGAAAATTCCGAGTTCAAGGTATTTAGGAGTTGTCTTGATGGGAAAGGTGTTATCAAGGCCATAAACGCCAAAAAGTTGGCGGACATTACCCAAGGGGAGCTCAAGCAGTTAGAAGATACCGCTAAGATGCTGGGGGCAAAGGGTCTTGCCTACATCAAGTGCGAGCAAGGGGCTTGGAAATCTCCGATTTTAAAATTTCTTTCTGATGCGGAACAAAAAGCCTTACAAGAGAAATTAACCATCGAAGAAGGCGATCTCATCTTTTTCGCAGCAACGGATTGGAGCCATGCATGTACCATTTTAGGGCGTATTCGTCTCGAAGTTTCAAAGCTCTTAGTGCAGCGCGGTCATCTAACAATATCGAAAGACCAGTTTAACTTTTTATGGATTATCGATTTCCCGTTGATTACCTTTGATGACGAGCAGGGGCGCTTTGTAGCGACACACCATCCGTTTACGGCACCCGTTGAAGAGGATATCGTAAAACTAAAAACGGATCCGCAGCATGTGAAGGCCCAGCACTATGATATCGTTCTCAATGGATTTGAAATAGGTGGGGGCAGTATCCGGATTCATCAATCCGATATGCAGTCTTTTGTGATGCGCGACCTTTTAAAGCTCGATGAAAAGACGATTCAGGATCGCTTCGGGTATATGTTGCAGGCCTTTAAATTTGGTGCGCCACCGCATGGAGGTATTGCAATTGGGCTTGACCGATTAGCGGCGATTCTCTGTGGTGCGGACTCGATTCGCGATGTAATCGCATTTCCAAAAACACAAAAGGGCCAAGATTTGATGGCCAAGAGTCCGTCTTATGCTTCGGAAAAACAATTACGCGAGGTCCATATCACAACAGTCGTTCCGCAAAAGTAATTTAGAAGGAATCTTGTTCGGGATCGGAGCCTACAAGGCCCTGTTCCCGGAGTGTATCCATAATTCGGGCGGCGCGGTTGTAACCAATTTTCAGTTTGCGTTGCAGGAAAGAAGTAGAGGCCCGATCATTGCTGCGGATAATCTCTAAGGCTTTAGGGATCATTTCGTCATCCCAGTCGTTATCGCCGCCAACACCGTCGTTTTCGATCTGTTCTTGAACAGAAGTTTCGAACTTTGGTCCGCCATTTTTCTGGTAGAGAAAGTCGACGATCCCATTAATTTCTGCGTCCGAAACCAATGCCCCTTGCGCGCGCAGTAATCCTGAAGCACCTGGTGGGGAAAATAACATATCCCCTTGGCCGAGCAGTGTCTCAGCACCGCCTGTATCGAGAATAGTCCGACTATCAACTTTCGACGACACTTTAAAAGCGATCCGGCTTGGAAGATTGGCCTTAATGATTCCGGTAATAACATTGACGGAAGGGCGTTGTGTCGCGAGAATGAGGTGAATTCCCGCGGCCCGCGCGAGTTGGGCGAGGCGTGCAATATACGTTTCGATATCTCCGGGGGCAACCATCATGAGATCTGCGAGCTCATCGATGATGCAAACAATGTAGGGCAGTTTTTTGTTTTCAGAACCGTCGGGGTTGGTTGGCGGTAATTGGGGGAACTTTTCGCGATAGTTCGCGATGTTACGTACACCTACTTTGGCAAAAATCTGATAACGCCATTCCATCTCTGCAATCAGCCATTTGAGTGCACTGGGTACTTTTTTCGGATCTGTTACGACGGGAACCAACATGTGGGGTAACTGATTATAGTTCTGCATTTCGACGATCTTTGGGTCAACCATGATAAACCGTAGATCTTCGGGAGAGGCATGGTAGAGCAGCGATGCGATAATGGCATTAATACAGACGGTTTTTCCTGCACCAGTAGCACCCGCAATGAGTAGGTGCGGCATTTTGGCTAAGTCGTAGATCATCGGTTCGCCGGTCACACCACGTCCGAGGACCATTGGAATTGCTGCTTGAATATCAGCCCAACTTTTGGATTCGAGGATTTCACGGAGATGGACACTCGCTGGGTTTTGGTTCGGAAGCTCGATGCCGACGCAGTTTTTACCGGGTACCGGAGCCATGATGCGGACGGAGCGTGCCGCAAGCCCCATTGCGATATTTTTGTCGAGGCTGACAATTTTCTCGACACGGATTCCACTTTCAGGCGTAACCTCATAGCGTGTGATTACAGGACCACGGTGGATTTCTCCCGGCTTAACTGCGATGCCAAATTGCGACAATACTTCGATGAGGCGCTGCATAATTTGACTACAATTTTCGGTGCTACTACTGGTTTTCGGTGATGCTTCCAGGAGATCGATCGGCGGGAAAAAATAATTTGTGTCGCGTTTTTTAAGCGGCGCACTCGTTTTATCGATGGGCTTCTCTTCGAAAATCTGAAGATTTGCTTTTTGTGGAAAATTCTTCTCTGGGTTTGGAATGAGTGGCTCATCCATGGTTATTGGAGTCTCTGATACAAACGGTATTTCTTCTGGTTCATTAGGAAGATGGAGGGGCTCTGAAAGGAGTTCAGAAGACGCTTCCTCCGTTTGTTTCTGTTTTTTAAAAAATTTGCAGATCGAGAGCCCGCGAATGCTTCGGATTACAAAGGAACACAAATTTTTTAGGAGTTCGGCGATTTTTCGGAGAAGGGGATGCCGAAATAATAGCGCAAGGTAAAGACCTAATAGGAAAATTAAGGTTCCGAGGAGAAGCAGGAGTGTGCCAATTTTTCCCATAATAGGGAGACAAAAACGCTCAACGATGATGGTCCCTAAAATTCCGCCGAAACCCGCGGAAAGACGTAACGTCGAGATTGGAAGTGGCCGATAGTGCTGTATCCAAGCGGATAGAAGCATGAATAGAAAAACAACGCCACTTACGAGAAAAACGTGCCAGGTCGGACATCGTGCGGGTCGGACACAAGAAATTGCTAAAACCAGAGGAATCAGCGGCAACAGATAACTCGATAATCCCATAAAACGCAGAGACCAAAATGCGAGCGATGAGCCGAGGGTACCCGCTAAATTGCCATTCGCATCGCAATGCGTAGTAATATAGTGCGATTGTTGCGGGGTGTAGTCGAAGATCGCGAGTGCGATAAATGCGGCGGCAAGTGCAAAAATGAGCGCAAAAAATATTCTTTTCGGAAGCGATGATGCCGCAAACATAGCGACGACGATAGCCAGTATGCACGCTACGTACAACAATTTTTGCGCATTGGCGAATTTTTCTTGCACGGTTCCAGGGGATCGTTTAGCTGCGGCCAACGGGGGATTAGCTCAGTTGGTTAGAGCGTTTGCATGACACGCAAGAGGTCACTGGTTCGAGTCCAGTATCTCCCACCACCAAGCCAGGATAGGCGTTTTCAACGGTAGTAGTTGAAGGTTGGGAGTGTATCGAAAAATGGAGCGCCGCTCTCTAAGATGTTTTTGAGCGAGTTTGGCTTAGGTGTTGTGCTGTCATCGATAAAGATTGTCCGCTGCCGTTGGCGTGTGAGGGCGACATAGAGTAGGCGCTGAGTGTTGTTGCGGGCTTCGATCGGAAGATTTGGAAACATACGTTCTTGTTGGGCCTTATTGAGCACGACCTGTCCGTGAACAAGATTGGGGAATGTGAATGGTGCCGGATAGGGTTCGCGATTGATAAAAGGAATGAGGACTACGGGCCACTCGAGTCCCTTGGCCTTGTGAAAGGTGTAAAGTTGGAGCGCGTTTTCGTTAATGCTCTCGGGCTCATAACTCGTTGAGGCGGGCTGGTGGAGCTGGCATTTAAATTCGAAAAGCGTTGGACATTGGGCTGCAAGCCGGATGACGGTTCGCTCAATGTCGCCATGGTAGCACGGCTGGACAGCTAAAATACGACTACGTAACTCTAATTTTTCAAGTAACGCATCGATAATCGCCAATGGTGTACCTTCTGTCAGTTCCTTGGCAAGCTGATGGAGCTGTATGTAATAAGAATGCACAGGACTGCTAGGATTTTGGGATGGAGTGGTCAGGTAAGAGGCGATCGCATCATCAGAACAGCCAAAAATCTCTCGTAAAATGCCCGCCAGTTCAAAGGTGTTTTGTGGATCCCACAAAAACTCAACCAATGCTTCGATCCATGCAAATTCACGAAATTCGCGGTATGTTGTTGACGTCGAATGGAGTTGCATTTCCGGTAAGCCAGGTCGTGCGAGAGCTTGCTGGAGTTCTTGTAACCAGGTCCGCCTGGGAGCTAAAATCGCTATTTCACTCCAATGTGTGATGCCAAAATCTTTTGGGATTTTATTTTGGAAGAGTGTTACGAGTGCCTCTTCATCGGGTTGCGTTGTGCGAAGGCATTGCCACAAGGCATTGGAGTCTTTTTTGATAGCGGTTATGGGAACAAAATCAACTTGTTGCCCGGAGTGTTCGAATAACGGTTGAAAAACCCGATTCACCTGAGCTGCAATGGCCTCAGAAAAACGCATAGTTACGGAAAACTCGAGCGTTTTCAGGGCATTTTCTCGAATCAAGTGCTGGCAGAGATCTTGGTAAAATCGAACGTTGGCACGGGATTCATAGATCGATTGCTGCGGATCACCAACCATACAAAAGTGTCCAGATTTCGGATTGCTTAGAGGCGAATCACTTGCAAATTGTAGCAATAGCTGAAATTGTTCTGGGTCTGTGTCCTGTGCTTCATCGAGAAGAACGTAGGCTCCCGATCGGCGCGACTGCATCGCAAGTACTTGTTGGGCAAAAACGATGAGATCCGAGTATGTGAGTCGGCCACTTTGAAGGCGAAATTTGGAAAATCGCTCCCGAACTGCTTCGTATTGCTGTTGAAAATGGCACGCGCAAGCCGTTTCAATAGGTTCCATGACAGAGCGATAAAGTGCAACAAAATCCTTTGCCGTTGACGACATCGAAGGAAACGGAAGCGTCGGTTCCTGAATCCAGCGACGTAGATTATTTTGAAAGTCTGCGATCGTTCGGTTATTTTTAGCGGGAAAATCTAAAAGAAGATTCCAATTAATTGTTGGAAATGGAATTGGGTCTGTGGGTGTTAGTGCGGACGACTGGCCTTCGGAATGCATTTGTACGAGGCGCTCGATAGCTTCAAGTTCGATGAAGGCACGATAGGGAGGAGGAATTGATACTTCCTGTTTGTCCTGGTATAAAAAATCCTGCCATAGGGAATCTGTTTGTGTCTCAATTTGGAAGTCCGAAGGCAGGCCGATAAGGGATCCATATTGGCGTAAAATGCGATCGGCTAGGGCGTGAATTGTCCCGAAAAAGATTTTTTGTATGGATGCGCTATTGCTCTCTCCATGTGAGAAGAGTTTTAAAAGGGTCCGATCGTAGAGTTCGTGGGCGGCCTTCTGGGTATAGGTGACGACGTAGAGCTGGTCGAGCGGTATTGAATGTTGCTGGATAATCGCGACAACGCGCGCCACGATTGCCGTCGTTTTCCCAACACCGGCGGGGGCGATGACAGAAAAATTCGTGTGATGGTCGTGAATAAACTGCTGACGAGCTGCGTCATCGGCAAGCTTCATACCTTGACGAAGGTAACATTTGCAGCTGGTCGACAAGGCTTAATAAATAGAGCGCAGCCGTTTCGGAGCGTAGGATGTGTTGTCGGCTGAGGGTGACAAATCGAAGTTTTTGCGCCTCAAAATCCTTATATTCACGCTCCGAAAAATCACCCTCTGGACCGATGACGACTCCGATTTCTGTACCGGCAGGGAATTGTCTTAGTTCTTGGTAATAATCCAAAACTGGACGTGCGGGCGGATGAAGTGCGGCAACAAACGTCAGTTGAGGAAAGATAATTTTTGACAATTTTTGAGGTGGTTCAATCGCGGGTAAAAAAACATTTCCGGATTGTTTGCAGGCCTCGCGAGCAATATCGTTCCAATGCCGTAGTTTATTCTCCAAATCGTGAATTTTAGCCTCGCTGTGGTCGCTAATGAGTGGGGAAATTTTTCGGACACCAATTGCTGTCGCTTCCCGGATCAGAAAATCCATCGCCTTGCTTTTGAGAAGTGCAGGATAAAAGTTGATGCGTGATGCCGTCGCGAGTTGAATTTGTTGAATGTAGACCGTTTGATCCTGCTCTACTAAGCCTGTTGCAACGGTGCCATGACCATCTAAAAGCTGAATAGTTTCCGACGGTTGAGCCCGCAAGACTCGAAATACATGATGCGCCTCGTTACGTTCCAATTGGCAACATTTTCCGATTTCCAATTCACCGTCGTAGAACGCTCGGATCACGCCTTACTCCTGGGGAGGCAAAATAAAAGCGACGTCGTCAACAGCGATCCAGCCATTTTTCCCTTGCGGTAATTTCGCTAGTAAAAAATCACTATGGCGTTCTAAAGCCGTAATGGGTTTCCCACGCTCAAGGAACATTAGAACACTCGCCTGGGATGTCGGCGATACACGCAACGGCGCCTCATTACGAATGATAACGCATTGGCGTTGAGCCTGTTTGAGATAGTAACCGTAACCGGCAAAAGAAGCACTCAATAGCCACAACAATACGTAACCAAACTTGGATCGACGCCGGATGACAAGAAAACTAAAGAAAATAAACAAAACAAGTAAGGTGCCCACTGCCACATCGGCATAAAACTTGGTGGCTAGAAGAGGCATTAATGGGCCTTGTTCCGAAGCTTTAGGTAGGGCCTGGTATGCAGCATCGAGGGCCGAGCGATAAGGTGCCATATTGCGTGCTCGCTCAAATGAAATCCGAGCGTTGACCTCATCCCCTTGCTGCAGATACGCACTGCCCAAGTTAAAATATTTCGCGAACGAATACGTCGGGATGGCGTTGAGATGTTCAATCGCTTCCGCATACTCCTGGCGCTCAATCGCGTCATTAGCATCGAAAAAATCGTCGCCGTAAAGCGGTGAAAGCGACAGAAAAAGACTAAAAATGAGATGTTTCATGAGGATTTTTTGAGAAGTGGGATGAGACGAAGGAGGGTATCGATTTGCCGCGTCGCGTACAACTTGAGTACGTGTTTTTGGCCAAAAACGACATCGTCTGCCTCGTTTAAAAATTCTTCAAGCCACTTACGCTGCTCTGGTGCGACCGCTTGGCAACGATCGAGGATTTTCGCACGCGAGATTTCTTTTTCGAAGTCATTGCCCGTGACAGTGCGATTAAGCAATTGGAGCGCCGCTTTGTAACCGCTATTGACATCATTGTTGTGGAGCATTTTAACCAGCTGTTGGCGTTCCTTCTTTAAATTGAGTCGAGGCAATTTTTTAGATTTCTGAGGTACCGCTTGCGAATGTTTTTTCCAAAGGCTCAGCGTTGTGATGAGTAGGAATGCGACAATGATCGCTATCAGCCAACGTTGGATGCAAGTCTGCAGGATCCATGGGGAGAGTGAGTGATAATGCCACGTATCTTGTGTGAGTAAATGGAGATCCGGAGCTGCAGAGGAAGACGACACAGAACCCGCAATCGGAGCCGGCGGTGCGACCAATGCGTTAGTTGACCGCGAAACGAGAATTTTTGTGGTATCGGCAACCTCCAACTCACGGTAGGCATGTTCAGTGGGGGAAAAGTAGCCAAACTTGATTGTCGGCAGTACAAGTTCACCGGTCTTTTGAGGAATAATGACGTATTCGAATGTCTTTTGACCGCTCGAAGGGCCCATCTCCTTAAACTTCGTTTTAGGTTCGAAGCATTTCCAAGTCTCGTCGGCAAGAAGTGCGGGTGCTTGGATGCGATCAAAGTTGCCCTCTCCACAAAGATCAATCGAAAAGGCAATCGGCTCTCCTGCGAGTGTACGGTCCGACGATAGATGGAAATTTTGGAATGAAAAATCACCGATAGCGCCGCTAAAGGATTCGGGCTCCGGTGATGGTAATGCGGCAACTTTTAGAGGAATGGTATTGGTCTCGAGTTCGCGCTGTACCTGGCTAGCCATCGCAAATAACCCGAGAGGTTGCACAACTTTACATAAACAGGTTGTTTTGAATGCCAGAGAAAGATCCCCACTCTTAATCGGAGTAACCCATGTTGTCCAGGTAAAGACTTCCGCACCGTTTTGATACCCTTCCTTAGGTTCTTTGCCTAAAGGCCCCAAAATACAGTGGCCATTAACGGTTTCTGGGGGAATACAACGTAGAAGCTGTGTATCATCTCCCGTTACCCGAAGTGCGATCTGTATCGGAATACGCTGGCCAACGTACACTTCCGTGGTCGCGACGTTCAACGTTGCTTCGATACCACCGGCCATTTCTTGACGTGTTTGGTGCCCGTTGGCATCTTCCGTGACCGTTAACGTGGAAGGTGGAATAGTGATAATCTCGTCATTGGCCGCGATATCGAAGGCAGGCATTGTAAATGTCCCGGTATGCTCAGCGATAAAGGAATAAATGATGTGCGTTTTACGTACCACACGACCATTAGTGCTAAAGACTGATTGTTGTGTGTTTTCACCGAACTGTTGGAGCCCGGGAACATCGGGCAAGCGGAAGGACGAGGGAACAATATTGGTAAATGCAATAACATAACGAGCCTCATCGGAGAGCGTGATCCGATTAGGTTCAAAACGTGCCTCAACGCTACCTTCAGCTAATGTTTTAGATGTTCCTGCTATGGCCGAAGTGCTGATCGCAAGCCATGTCCACAAAAAAACGATCAATGACGACAAACTCCTCATCTCTCTCAATTTCCTATATTATTACCAAAATTTTTCGATTTGGCGAGTGGTAATTTTTTCTGGTGCTGCATAAAGCGGTAGAATTTTTTCACCGCCTTCAAGGCCATCGAGGAGTTGTTTCGCTTCCGCCGCGGATAAACCTGATGGAGAAGGTTGTGGTTGAGCGGGATTTTGCTGGGGGTCTCCTTGTTGTGGGGCAGGATTATTGGGTTGTCCTTTGTCCTTGTCCTTGTCCTTGTCCTTGTCCTTGTCCTTGTCCTTGTCCTTGTCCT
>CAMWJR010000023.1 GCA_947174645.1 uncultured Verrucomicrobiota bacterium
TAATGACATCTGGTGTCTTGAGCTGCATCAGGCTTTTTAAACGGTTATTGCGGTTAATCACTCGGCGATAGAGGTCATTCAGATCGCTCGTCGCAAACCGGCCGCCATCGAGTGGAACGAGGGGACGTAAGTCTGGTGGTAATATTGGAAGCGCTTCGAGAATCATCCACTCTGGGCGTGATCCCGAACGTAAAAATCCAGAGACTAGCTTGAGTCGCTTCGCCAGCTTCTTTTTCGTCTGCTTGGCATTGGTCGCGTACATCTCCTCCTGAATGTTGTACACCATCTCCTCGAGATCCATCTCTGACAAAATTTCCCGGATCGCAACGGCCCCCATTTTCGCAACAAACGCGTCATCGCCGTACTCGCTGCGCAACAAATCGTACTCCGCTTCTTGCAAGAGCTGGCCTTTTTTCAGCGGCGTCATCCCGGGATCGGTCACCATATAGCTCTCATAGTAGACCACCTTTTCGATATCCCGTACGGACATATCCAAAAACAACCCCAGACGACTGGGTAAGCTTTTTAAAAACCAAATATGCGCAATCGGTACCGCGAGCTCGACATGCCCCATGTGCTCTCGACGCGTTTTGGATAACGTTACCTCAACACCACAGCGATCACAGACGACACCCTTGTACTTAATACGTTTGTATTTTCCACAGGCGCACTCGTAGTCCTTCACCGGCCCGAAAATTCGTTGGCAAAATAACCCACCGGGCTCCGGCTTAAATGTCCGATAATTAATCGTCTCCGGATTTTTGACCTCCCCTTTCGACCACGAACGGATCGCATCGGGCGATGCAAGCGAAATCGCTACAGTATCAAAATCGCTCTCCTGGTTAAAACCCAAAAACTCCCTAACTTCTTCGGTACTCATCGAAATATCTCCTTACGCGTCCGCAACCTCCTCGTGCTCGAGTCGGATATCGAGACAGAGGCTCTGGATCTCTTTTAACAATACATTAAACGACTGCGGCATCCCGGCTTGAAGCGATTTATCACCCTTAACGATCGACTCATACGCTTTCGTACGACCTTGGACATCATCGGATTTGATCGTCAACATCTCCTGCAATGTGTACGCTGCACCATACGCCTCGAGCGCCCAGACCTCCATCTCTCCCAATCGCTGCCCACCGTATTGCGCCTTACCGCCCAGCGGCTGCTGGGTAATGAGACTGTACGGCCCAACGGCACGGGCGTGAATCTTATCGGCAACCAAGTGATTGAGCTTCATCATGTACATACACCCAACGACGACTTCCTGGTCAAAGGGTTCTCCCGTCCGTCCATCATAGAGCACCGTTTTCCCGCTTTCTGGTAATCCGGCTTTTTTCAAATACGCATGGACTTCGGATTCCGGAACGCCATCAAATACCGGTGTCGCGATCTTGATGCCGAGCTTTTGGCACACCCAGCCGAGGTGCGTCTCCAAAACCTGTCCGACATTCATACGGCTCGGAACACCCAATGGGTTCAAAATGACATCAACTGGTGTTCCATCCGGTAAAAACGGCATATCCTCGCGGTGGACAACCTTCGAAACAACACCCTTATTACCGTGACGTCCCGCCATCTTATCACCAACGTGGATCTTTCGTTTATTGGCGATATAAACTTTGACGTTTTTAATAATGCCACTCTCACCGATATCACCGGCCTCGATGGCCTCGATCTTTTGGACGCGCTCGTTCTCCAAGTCGATAAATTTTTGGCGGTACGCGTCGACGATCTCTAAAATTCGGTTTTTGACCGGTGACGCCGGAATCGAAAGCGTATCAAAACATGCCGCAATTCGCCGCAATAAGGTCTTGGTGATTTTCCGATTCGCCGGGATAATCACTTCGCCACTATCGCTATTCGAAATATCGAGCGGGATCTTTTCCCCTAACAAAATACTCGATAGCGACTCTGTGAGGTCGTCCTGTAGGCGCTCGAGCTGCCCCCGGAACTCCTCATTCGCCTTCTTAACGCGGCGACGGATATCAGATTCCGAAGCCTCTTCTTTCTCGTGATCGATATTGCTCGAAAACTTGACGTCCATCACGATCCCCTCGCATCCCGGTGGGACAAGCAGCGACGTATCTTTAACATCGGCCGCCTTTTCCCCAAAAATTGCCCGTAAGAGTTTCTCTTCTGGGGCAAGATCAGTTTCGCTTTTGGGTGTAATCTTCCCGACGAGAATGTCGCCAGCTTTAACCTCTGCACCGATGCGGATAATCCCATCGCGGTTCAAATTCTTCAGCGCCTCATCGCCGACATTCGGGATATCACGGGTAATCTCTTCCGCTCCGAGCTTCGTATCGCGTGCGATCACCTCGAACTCTTCGATATGGACTGAGGTAAAGACATCCTCCTTCACGAGGCGGTCACTTAAAATGATTGCGTCTTGGAAGTTATACCCATTCCACGGCATGAATGCGACCAATACGTTTCTTCCCAACGCAAGCTCGCCCTGGTCTGTCCCTGCGCCATCCGCTAATGGATCCCCGATCTGGACTTCCTGTCCCTTTTGAACAATCGGCCGCTGATTAAAACACGTCGCTGCGTTCGAACGGATAAACTTGCGCAAGTGATAAACAAAAATCCCAGCACCAGGATTTCCCTTAGCATCGAGCTTTTTGGGCAATGTCCCATCGGGCGTAACCACGATCCGCGTTGCGTCCACCGACACCACAACACCCTCGCTAAGTGACGATACGACGCTCTTTGAGTCAACTGCAGCTTTCCGCTCGAGACCAGTTCCGACAAACGGAGCCTCTGGTGATAACAACGGGACCCCTTGCCGTTGCATGTTCGATCCCATCAACGCCCGCGAGGTATCGTCGTGCTCAAGGAACGGAATTAACCCCGCCGCCACAGAAATGACCTGCTTTGGTGACACATCCATGTAATCCACCTTCTCGGGTTCGACCTCGAGGATCATATCGCGTTGGCGTGCGGCAACGATTCCTAATAAGCGGCCATTTTTATCCATCTCGGAATTTGCCTGAGCAATAATATGTCCTGCTTCGTCTGTCGCATCGAGATAGACGACCTCGTCCGTGACCTTCCCCTTTTTAACCACGCGGTACGGCGTCTCGATGAAACCAAATTCGTTGACACGCGCAAAGATGCTCAACGAGTTGATGAGACCGATATTGGGACCTTCCGGAGTCTCGATCGGGCAGATCCGACCATAATGCGACATGTGCACATCGCGGACCTCAAATCCCGCGCGCTCCCGGCTCAGACCTCCAGGGCCCAATGCCGATAGACGACGCTTGTGGGCGAGCTCCGAAAGCGGATTGATCTGGTCCATGAACTGCGAGAGCTGGCTCCGGGCAAAAAAATCCCGGACCGCCGCCATAAAGATCTTGGGATTGACGAGCTTCTGCGGCACAATCGTGTCGACACTGTTATCAAAGAGTGCCATGCGTTCACGGATCAATCGTTCCATCCGACTCAGCCCCGAACGACATTGATTTACCAACAGTTCCCCGACGTTGCGTACACGACGATTACCGAGGTGGTCAATATCATCGACAATTTCCTCGCCCTTCCGCAGACGGCACAAATACTTCGTCGCAGCGACGATATCGGCGGTATCAATCAGACGATCCTCGAGATCCTTGTTGAGCCCGAGTTTCTGGTTCAACTTCTTTCGCCCGACACGCCCCAAATCGTACCGTTTCCGCTCTAGGAAAAGCCGAGACATCATACCGGCAGCATTACTGGCTGTCACTGGTTCCCCTGGTCGGAGACGCTTATAAATTTCACGCAACGCATCTTCGGTATTTTTGGTAGGGTCCTTTTTAAGCGTCCGAACAATCAAACCGTCATCAACCTCGACATTCACGACTTCAATCTTTTCGATGCCCGCTCCTTCAAAGGCCTGGAGAAGTCCCTTGGAAAGTGCCTCATGTGCACGCGCAAGCACAACGCCTTCCTTTGCATCAACGACGTCGTCGATCAGGATGTAATTCGCCAAATTGGCGATTGAGTAGAGAGCACTGACTTTTTTGCTTTCGATCCGGTAAAATAGACTAAGAACATCGTGGTCGGAGCTATTACCAAACGCGCGGAGTAAGGTCGTCAACAAAAACTTCCGGCGGCGACGGCGACGGTCGAGATATACGTATAATAGATCACTCTGATCGAACTGAACCTCTAACCAAGTTCCCCGGTCAGGGATAATACGAAAGGCATGAAGCGATTTGCCACTGGCGTGTATCGTCTCTTCGAAGTTAATTCCCGGAGAGCGGTGAAGCTGACTAACAACAACGCGTTCGGCACCGTTAATGACAAAGGAGCCACGGCTACCCATTACCGGTAGTTCGCCGAAGTAAATCTCCTCTTCGCGCATCTCGCCCTCTTCGCATAGCCGAAGGGTCACATAGAGCGATGCGCCATAGGTCGTTCCGTCGCGGACACAAAAGTCTTCGTTATGCCGAGGTTCACCGATACGGTAGGAGACATACTCCAGTCGACACTTTCCATCGTAGCTCTCGACTGGGAAGAAATCCCGAAACACACTCTCGATCCCGATATTTTTCCGGTTCCCGACAGCGACGCCACTCTGCAAAAACTCTTTAAAAGAATTGATCTGATTTTCTATGAAATTGGGCGGACTTACGACCTCTGCCAACTTACTGAAGTTAATTCTATCAGCCATACACGCAAAAAATAACGAAATGTAATCTCTTCATATAACAACAAAACAGCTCTGCAGGACATAATGTCCTACAAAACTGTAGCTTCTCTCTTTAAGGAAACACCGCGACTATTTGAGTTCCACCTTGGCGCCGGCCGCTTCGAGCTTCTTTTTCATTTCTTCGGCTTCTGCCTTCGAGACGGCTTCTTTGACAGTCTTTGGCGCACCATCGACGAGGTCTTTAGCCTCTTTCAAACCGAGGCCGGTAATCGCACGAACCTCTTTGATGACGTTGATCTTATTATCACCCGCTGCGGAAAGAACGACATCGAACTCGGTCTTCTCCTCTTTCGCTTCGGCCGCACCACCACCTGCCGGCATCGCAACCGCTGCGACCGGTGCATTCGCACTGACACCCCACTTCTCTTCGAGCTCTTTAACGAGCCCCGCAATCTCTAAAACGGACTGCTTGCTTAACCACTCGATAACCTGATCTTTTGTAATTTCTGCCATTTTTTATCCTCCTGAGACGAACTTAGCGGCTAACCGTAGCCATTTAAGAGCACGAACTCCTAAATCCCTCTCTCGTAAGAAAATTATTCCTTTCGCGCCTTTGCTTGTAATACGTTGACGACCCCCTGGGGCACTGCGTTGAGTACCCGAACCAATTGCTGCGCCGGCGTACTGAAGAGCGCCAGGACTTGAGCCCGCAGAACTTCGAGCGACGGGAGCTCGGAGAGTGCCTTAATTTCCGCAGCCGACAGGACATGCTTTGAAAGCGCACCGCCTTTGACCGGCATCTTATCGTCGTTGCCCTTGGCAAACTGAAACAGCGTTTTCGCGACACCTGACGGATTTTCACCTCCAGTAATAATCGCTGTGTGCCCCTCGAAGCAAGCAGCGCCTAACGCCTCACAGCCGCTTTCCTGAAGCGCGATTTTTAAAATGTTATTTTTAACGATATGGCACTCGGCACCATCCTTCGCGAGGTCTTTGCGTAACGCTGAAATTGCAGCTACTGTCACTCCGGTGAAATTCGCCAAGTATACATAATCGGACTTCCCAAGGTGACTCGAAACCTCTTCGACTAAAAATGCTTTTTCCGCTCTCATCTTTTCCTCACTATGCAGCGCTATAAACCGACGGCTCTAATTTAATACCCGGAGACATCGTCGCCGTCAAGACCGCACTTTTCACAAAATTACCGGAAACGCTCGCTGGCTTCGCTTTTAGGATCGCATCGACCGCAACACGAATATTCTCAGTCAACTTGAGTGCCTCAAATGAACGCTTACCGACTACGACCGACATGCTGCCTGTCTTATCCATCTTGAACTCAACGCGTCCAGCCTTCACTTCGTGGATTACACTGACGACATCGTCAGAAACCGTTCCGGATTTCGGATTCGGCATAATACCACGAGGACCGAGGATACGCGCGACATTGCGCGCTTGCTTCATCGCCGAGGTGGTGGAAATCGCGACATCAAAGTCGAGCCAACCGCTCTGGATTTTTTCGATTAGATCCTCGAGACCTGCAAAATCTGCTCCAGCCAAAAGAGCCTCTTCCGGTTTTTCGGTAAATACAAGAACACGTACTTTTTTACCACTACCGTTCGGAAGACTAACAACCCCGCGGACCATTTGATCGCTCTGCTTCGGATCAACCCCGAGGTGGAACGAGAGCTCCACCGTCTCATCAAAACGAGCCTTCGGCATTTTTTCGAGCAGTGCAACAGCATTTTCTACAGAAAAGTACTGACTTAAATCAGCGACCTCCTGCCCTTGTCTCTGACGCTTGCTTCGTTTTTTCATAAACAAATTACCGTCTACCGCTACCGCAATTCTGGTGCTTGTCAAGCGTTTTACGCGACGACTTCGATCCCCATGCTCCGGGCCGTTCCTTCGATCATTCGGCGCGCGGCATCAATATTTTCGACATTGAGATCGGCCTTCTTAACTTCGACGATTTCTTCAAGCTGTTTACACGTTACCTTGCCGATTTTATTCCGATTCGGAACACCGGAGCCCTTCGCGATACCCGCTGCCTTTCGTAGGAGGACCGATGCCGGCGGTGATTTTAAAATAAATGAAAATGAGCGATCCGCATATACCGAGATCACCGCGGGAATGACCATACCCGCCATATCTTTGGTTTTTGCGTTAAATTCCTTACAGAAGCCCATGATATTTACACCGGCCGCACCGAGTGCCGGGCCTACTGGAGGTGCCGGATTTGCCGCACCTGCAGGTAACTGTAACTTAATTTGCTTAACGACCTTTTTTGCCATAGTTTTTACTCAACAACCCTTTCTGCCTGCCAAAATTCTAATTCAATCGGCGTATCCCGTCCAAATAGCGATACCGAAACCTGCATCTTTCCCGCTTCTAAATCAATCTCCGTAATCGCACCTACCGAGTCCTTAAACGGACCATCGGTAATTTTAACCTTATCCCCAATCTCAAATGCAACACGACGGACCGGCGCAGCGGTTTCTGCTGCTTTTGCCTGCGCTAAAATGCGCGCCACCTCATCTTCTCGAAGCGGAACGGGTTTATCGCCGCCGACGAAATTCAATACCCCCTGTGTATTCCGCACAAAATACCACTGTGACTGTAATAGCTGATCGTGGTCATCATAGAGCTTCATCTTTAAGAAGACGTAACCCGGATAAAACTTTTTCGTCCGATGATATTTTTTCCCGTTCTTGATCTCGATGACCTTTTCCGAGGGCACGAGTACTTCTTCGATTGCAACTCCCTCATGCTCGGCAAACTTATCAAGGTACAGCTTGACCTTCGCTTCCTGGTTCGAATAAACCTGGAGCGCGTACCACCGGGAATCCTGCATCGTCGCTATGACCACTCACTACCTCCTAAACCTCGGATATTCCCTACCAACACCAATCATCCGAGCGCTCCGCGCACCCAGTTACTGAAGAGATCGACCACCTGGATAAGCGAAAAATCGACCATCGCAACGTAACTCCCTAAGAGCGCCATTCCAATAAGAACGACGGCGACATAGTGACGGCACTCCTTCGGGGTCGGCCACGTCGCTTTACGAAGCTCGCCGACGACCTCCCCGAAAAATACCCCTAACTTCCTAAACGGATTCTTCATCGCTATACCTGGCAGGGGAAGAGGGACTCGAACCCCCAACCTTTGGTTTTGGAGACCACTGCTCTGCCAAATTGAGCTATTCCCCTAGCACGGTTCATTAAAAGGCACCTTTTAAATCTCGTGTCAATTATTTCTACGTTACTCAATAATTTCGGTAATACGGCCGGCACCAATCGTATGACCGCCTTCACGGATCGCAAAACGCTGCCCCTTTTCCATCGCGATCGTCTTTTGGAGATCGATCGTTAGGTTGAGGTTATCGCCCGGCATCACCATTTCACGGCCTTCAGGAAGTGTTGTAACACCCGTTACATCTGCGGTTCCAAAGAAGAACTGAGGACGGTATCCGCTAAAGAACGGAGTCTTACGGCCACCTTCCTCTTTCGTGAGGACGTAAATTTCAGCTTTCGCCTTGAAGTGCGGCGTAATACTTTTCGGTTTTGCAATTACCTGACCACGCTCAACTTCTTTTTTCTCCAAGCCACGAAGAAGGAGTCCGACGTTATCGCCTGCGCGCCCTTCATCGAGGAGCTTACGGAACATTTCAACACCGGTACAGGTTGTCTTTTTCGTTTCGCCAAGACCGACGATTTCAACTTCTTCACCGACCTTAATCGTTCCACGCTCGATACGGCCCGTTGCGACCGTACCACGACCGGTAATGGAAAAGACGTCTTCAACGGACATTAAGAATGGTTTATCCACATCGCGCTGAGGCTCCGGAATCTCGGAATCTAAAGCATCGAGCAGTTGACCGATTGCAGCTACCCCTTCTGGCTTACCTTCTAGGGCTGCTAGTGCAGAACCACGAATAACGGTGATATTGTCTCCGTCATATTCGTATTTGTTCAAAAGGTCACGGATTTCCATTTCGACGAGGTCGAGGAGTTCCGGATCATCGAGCAGGTCGACCTTATTTAAAAATACGACCAATTTCGGTACGCCAACCTGACGGGCTAAAAGGATATGCTCGCGGGTCTGCGGCATCGGACCATCTGCAGCACTGACAACGAGGATCGCACCATCCATCTGGGCCGCACCGGTAATCATATTTTTAACGAAGTCTGCGTGTCCCGGGCAGTCGACGTGGGCATAGTGCCGCTTATCCGTTTCATACTCGACGTGTGATACCGCGATCGTAACCGTTTTTGTAGAGTCACGGACGGTACCTCCTTTAGTCACATCCGCATAGGACTTAAATTCCGCGAGTCCCTTATCGGATTGCACTTTGAGGATTGCGGTCGTCAAGGTCGATTTACCGTGGTCGACGTGACCAATCGTTCCCACATTAACGTGAGGCTTCTTTCTCTCGAATGTTTCTTTTGCCATGAATAATCCTTAAATAAAAGTTGCGATGGAGCCCCCGAGCGGACTTGAACCGCCGACCTCATCCTTACCAAGGATGCGCTCTGCCAACTGAGCTACAAGGGCGCACGCCCACAGTAATCCACCAGAATCACTCGAAGACCAGAGTCCAGGAATTTGCACGGTGATCGGCAAACGTCAATATTTATTTAAAATGGTATTACAAAATTATTTTCGTGCGATATATGCGCACCTTTGTGACCAAATTTGAGACGTTTTTTAAGTTTGCTGTGTCTTTTAAATATCAAAAAACACGCGTTGTAGGACTGACTTAGGCGAATATACTCTTGGATCCTGAATCCGGCGCCCAAACACCAGATGAAGGTGTTTGGACATTTCCGGGTATGTTAAGCAGCAGACCTTCTAATCAACTTGTTACAAAAAGATATCAATTTCGATTTAACGATACTGATAAAATTTATTTCAGTATGAAATGTTTTTGCTGTTGGCTGCGCTGGAGTATTCGGTGCTTTGTGTGGTTGTTTGTGGAAACGCTTAGAACGCTTAATTTCAAATTCATGTGATTTCTGTATTTCTAATTTTTGATTTGCGTCTGGTTTTGGAGATGAACAAGCGGTTTGGGTTCCGACATCCGTTGAAACAATTTTGACTTTAGGTGATTTTTCTATTTTTGGTTCTTGAGTTTTTTGCTCCACATTCGCTTTCGAAGGCAAATTTTCCTTCTGTGTATTGGCCTTCGATTCGACGGTTCTAACGAGAGCAGCTTCTGGTTCCGTACTTAGCGTAGAATCGCTTGTTGTATCGATAGGAGACTGCGGGCTATACTGTTCTTGATCTGAGGATGTTTTTTCCGAAGGTTGAGCCAATGATGGGTTTGTTGCTAAATTTTTTACATTCGAAAAGTCTGTATTGCCTTCTGCAAGTAGCTTCAACCATTTTGCGACTTCAGCAGCGCTTGGTCTTTTAGAAGGATCTTCGTTGAGGCACGCTAGGCATACTTGCCTAATGAATTCTACCTGTTCATCAGAAAAACGTGCTATTGGTGGAAGATACGCACTGTCTCTAATACACATATCCGAGCCCACGAGACCGTACTA
>CAMWJR010000024.1 GCA_947174645.1 uncultured Verrucomicrobiota bacterium
CTGCCGAGAAGAGCCACAACGCTCCAACGCCGAGGCAAGTTTTCTTAAAAAATTCAACTCGATCGGGAAGGAGCCAAATCGACCACGGATCCCATCGGTGCCAAAATATCTCATGCCGCGCGACGTTAACTAAAAATTCATACTTGACATCTTTTATCTGCGCAGCGACAAATATTTGAATTTTTTTATAAACATTTTTGCTAATTGCAAAAGCGCCTGACGTTCTTTGAGAGGCGATAGAACATAAACAAGAGTGAAATATAAAATAACCCCGAGAGGCACGTTCACCGCGACACTGGTCAACGACCACAATTTTTCGTTTGTCATCTGCTCCACAAGTAGATGATCTACGATTGCTACACATCCTCCCATCACACAGCTTGCGATTAAATAACGAATTGCCTTTGGGGAACTAAAAATCGATGCACAAAACGCCTCGTAGGACCGAAGTCCGTAACGCAGTAAAGCGACTTGAAGAATGATCGATAAAAAGTTCGCAATCGCAACACCCAGAGCCTCTAGGGAATGTCGTAACGCCAGCGTTAGAAGCAGGTTAACGACAAAATTGATCGTCGAGTACCACATGGGGCGAACCATATCCCTTTTGCTATGGTAGGCCCGCGTGAGAAAAATCGAAAGCGCGTAAAACGGGAGCGAAAGTGCAAAAACATCGAGTACGGGAACCGCAATGGCGACATCGCCCGTTGTAAAATTTCCCCAACGGAACAAGAGCGTTAAAATCGCTTTGCTGAGACTTATAAGGCCCAACACTGATGGGAATAGAATCATCAAAATGAGCGAAATTCCATTCTCAAACTCCGTTTTAAGCGCATCCTGTGCGTCCTGTGCCTCCAATTGCGAAAGACGAGGGAAAATAACCGTTGTCGCCGCAATGACAAATAACCCAAGTGGCAGCTCTATAAGCCGGTTAACAAGGTAGAGAATCGAAACCGCACTCGCGCTGACATCATACACAAGTGCCTGTGATGTCGCTGTATTAATCTGAACAATCGTTGCCCCCAAAAGTCCCGGCAACAAGATGCGCCAAAACGCATCAATACGTTCGCTCTTCGAAAAATCCCAGTGGAAGCACCAATCGTGTGGCTTCAGCGCATACCAAAGGGATCCCATTTGAATAATACCGCCGATTAATACAGCACCACAAAGGATATAAATTGACACTTCGGGAGAAAAACAAAACCCCACCGAAAGGGCCACAATCATACTCAAATTGAGCCAAATCGAATTACACGCTGCCAACCAAAAACGTCCGAAAACATTCAAAATTGCAGAGAGAACAGCCGCCATACAGATGAAAAACATATACGGCAGCAAGATTGCGCAAAAACGGAGCGTCAGCCGCCAGTTATCGGTCGTCGTCGGCCAAAAATATCCCCATAAAAATAACGCAATTCCAATAACAACGAGCGCTAGAAGTAATCGCATTAACCGCGACATGACCTGGTTGAGAAACTGGAACGCGGCCACTTTCCCCTCGACGTGGTACTCTTTAGAAAATGTCGGGATTAAGACCGACGTGAGCGCCCCTTCGCCAAAAAGCCGCCGGAACAAGTTTGTCAGCGTAAATCCATTAAGAAAAGCCGCACTTAAGGCACTCGTCCCGAAAGCCGAAAACATCAAAATGTCGCGCAATAGACCGGTAATCCGCGAAAGTAGTGTGTAAAACGAAACACCAAAAATGTGCAATAGTGTCTGTAATCTCACTTTCTGAGACCTAACTTTCGTCGTAATCTTAAGCCCCGCAAGAGCTCCGCGAGCCCTTGTTCGATCGTTATCAGCGGTGTATAACCCAAATCCCGGTACGCGCGCTCATGCGAAAAATAATGATTCTTACTTAAAACCGTCGCTAGCATCCGCGTCATGGGTGGCATTTTGAGACGCAAAAACAGCTTGTAGAACACCTCCATCGCCCACCCTGCCCAGTATGCTCGGCGAAACGAGATGTGTTCCTGAACCTTTTCCAGCCCGACACTTTCTAAGATCATATTGATCAGCGACCAAAGCTTCACAGGCCGCTCTTGGCCGATGAAATACGCCTTACCGCCAGCAACATCTCGCTCCAAGGCATCAAACGCCAGGAGGTGCGCATGGGCAGCATTTTTTACGAATGTAATATCGACAAGGTTTTCGCCATCGCCGACAATTTTGAGCTGCTGTCGTCGTGCCCGCCGTAAAACATTAGGTATAAGGTGGGGATCGCCCTCGCCGAGCATGAGATGAGGACGAATAGCAACCGTTTTTAACTGTGCCGAATTGTGGGCTAAAACGTGGGCTTCCGCTTGCGCTTTTGTCGTAACGTACGGCCAATGATAATGCTTCTGGAGCGGCAGTGATTCATCATTCCCAGAAAAATCGCGACTGTTAAAAACAACTGCGGGAGAGCTCGTCAAAACAAGCCTCGAAACGCCATACTTTTCACACGAGCTGACAACGTTTTTGGTTCCAACGACGTGTGTGTTGTAATAGGCCTGGTAATCCATGTCCATCTTCGCACGGCCTGCGACATGAAAAACGGCATCGACACCGTCAACAGCACGCTCGACATCTTCTAAAAAGGATACGTCACCGGCCATAAAAGTGACGCCACGAGATTCGAGGACTGGCTGCTTGTGGCGGCCCATCGCGCGGACATCATACCCACGGTGTTGCAGTAACTCGATAATGTGGCAACCGAGAAAACCACCCCCACCGGTGACCAAAACCTTCATGTCGGGCACCATGCAGATGGCCTCAATGGTGTCAATCTTGGGTTAATATCTCTCTTCTATGCGCTCTACATTTGACAATTTTTGAACGGGTTTACCGTAAAAACCCGTGAAATCCGATCTATTCGTCCGGTTGCTTTTTTATTATCTCTGCTCGCTCGTTATTGCCGCTGTTTTAACACCTTTGGTTTTTCATGGCGCGCTGTTCTGGGAAGCTCATTGGCCTTCGCCTACCTTAGCACACTGGATTGGTAAAGGTTTCGGGGTCTTTTTCGAACGTATCCGTCTCGGCATATTACTCCTATTTTTTCCCTCTCTATGGCATCAATACCAGCAGCAACCGTTTTTCTCTCAAAAATCAGAAAAAACTTCTGTAACGTTTTTTTGCTACACGCTCATTGGAGCGGTTTTAGTGCTTATCCTCTGCAGCTGGGTTGTAATTTCTAATCACCCCGACAACAACATCCTTTTTCAGAGACTAACGCCGTACTTTGTGGCTAAATCCTTTCTTGGGGCGCTCGTTGTAGCAATTTTAGAAGAGTGGATTTTTCGCGGGGTGATTTTTCAGTCACTGCGCATGCACTGCCCCCAAATTATCGCAATCATTTTTTCGTCGCTTATTTTCGCCTACTTACACTTCCGCCCCGGTCTCATCGCCCAACAAGATATCGGCTTTGGGAGCGGATTCCAATATCTTTATTCTTATCTCTTTGAGACCGTTTTCTCGATCCGATGGGCACAATTCGGGCTATTGTTTTCCTTGGGATTTTTGCTCGCTTCCATCACTTCGGCAACGCAAACCCTCAAGGCTGCCATCGGACTCCATTTCGGTATTGTCTTTACGCTCATGTTATTGCGGCAGGCCCTGACATGCACCACCGACCACACCGCTGTCTTTAACGTCAATACGATGATCTCGATGCCTATGGCGTATATCCTGATCTATGTCCTCAGCGCGTACTTTTTGACGAAAAAGGCTAGATAATTTTCTCAAACGCGAGCGTTACACCGACAACCACAAGCGAAACGATCGACATAAGCTTGATAAGGATATTGAGGCTCGGACCTGCGGTATCTTTGAACGGATCACCAACTGTGTCACCGATCACAGCGGCTTTGTAGGCCGGAGAGCCCTTGCCACCCATCGCCCCTTCCTCGATATATTTTTTGGCGTTATCCCAGGTCCCACCGGAATTGGCCATAAAGATCGCTAAAACAAAGCCCGTGGAGACGGCACCTGCGAGAAGACCAACAACGCCAGCGACACGCAAGACAATTCCGACGATAATCGGCGAAAAGATCGCTAATAACGACGGCAACAGCATTTCGCGCTGAGCAGCCGAGGTCGAAATTTTGACACATTGAGCATAGTTCGGGACGGCCTTATTCTCCATGATGCCCGGGATTTCGCGAAATTGTCGACGCACTTCCTCTACCATGCTTGCCGCTGCACGTCCAACAGCATTAATCGACAGACCGCAAAAAACGAAGGCCAACATCGAACCAATAAAGAGCCCCATGAGCACCCGCGGGTTCAATAAATTAATCTGAAAATACGCAATGATATCCTCGAGACTAAGCGTTGGGACATCTAAAACATTTCCATTGAGCACAATGTACTGCGTCCCCGAAGCAATGAGGCCACTCTTGATCGCACTAACATACGACGCCAAAAGCGCTAGGGCCGTGAGCGCCGCTGAACCAATCGCAAATCCCTTACCTGTTGCTGCAGTTGTATTTCCAAGTGCATCGAGCGCATCCGTACGGTGACGCACCTCTTCTCCGAGTCCGCTCATCTCCGCATTTCCACCCGCATTGTCGGCGATCGGCCCGTAGGCATCGGTCGCCATCGTAATACCTAAGGTCGACAACATTCCGACCGCGGCAATGGAAACCCCGTACAAGCCCATGATTGTATCGCGCTCCGGACCAATATTCTGTGCGAGATAAAACGCCGTTAGAGTCCCAACCGCAACGATAATGACCGGAATAACCGTCGATAACATTCCGACACCGATTCCACTGATAATGACGGTTGCGGGCCCTGTTTGCGATTGTTCCGCAACATTTCGCGTCGGGAAATAAGCCTGAGAAGTGTAGTATTCTGACGATTTTCCAATGATCTCACCCGCAATTAAGCCCACTGCAACAGCGCCCCAAAGGCCAAGGGCATTCTCAAACCCCAATAGTTTAAAAATCAAAAATACTGCAACAAGAATAAATAGGCCGCTGAGTTTAATGCCGCGACCAAGCGCTTTGAGGAGGTCTAAACTCGACGCATCTTCCTTTGTCCGGACGACGAAAATTCCAATTACTGAAAGTACCGCCCCAACAGCACCAATCAACAGAGGCGCCAAAATGGCCTTCATCTGCATCACAATACTGCCACGCGCAAACGCTGAGGCTCCAAGTGCCGCCGCCGCAAGCATTGCCCCGTAATACGATTCATACAAATCGGCACCCATACCCGCTACATCACCGACGTTATCACCCACATTATCGGCAATTGTAGCCGGATTTCGAGGGTCATCCTCGGGAATGCCCTCTTCGACTTTTCCAACAAGATCCGCTCCGACATCGGCTGCTTTGGTAAAAATCCCGCCACCGACACGCGCAAATAAAGCCTGTAACGAAGCTCCCATCGCAAAGGTAAGCATCGTTCCCGTCAGCGTAATCATCCGGTTCACGCTATCCGCCGGATCGGTATCAAAGAGATTCAGAACAACGAACCAAAAAGAGTAGTCCAAAAGCGCGAGACCGACAACCGTAAGCCCCATCACGGCACCACTCCGGAATGCAACACGTAACCCATCGTTCAATGAGTGCGAGGCCGCAAAAGCCGCGCGGGAAGAGGCCTGTGTCGCGGTTTGCATCCCGATAAATCCCGCTAAACCGGAACAAACACCGGCCGTAATAAATGCAAATGGCACCCAATGATTCTGAAGGTGAAAACGATATGCCAACAGCGACAAAAATCCTGCAATGAGGAGAAATACCAAGCCAACAACCTTATATTGTTGCTTCAAATACGCGAGCGCCCCGCGATGAACGTAGGTTGCGATCTCAATCATGCGCTCGGTACCCGGTGCCTCGGCCTTCATCATCCGGAATAGGCGTCCCGCAACATACAACACAAATACCGCCGAAAGCGGAATTAGCCAAAAATAACCTGGTATCATAAAACGCTTCTAAACACTGCTATTAAATGTAAACGTGAGAAATTTTCAATAACTTTTAACAATTTCGCCCCAAAACTACGCTTCCTCACCTAATTGGTCCATCAAAGCTTCCGCAATCTCGTAATTCGCAAAGACACTTTTAACGTCGTCGAGGTCCTCAAGGCGCTCGACCATCCGTAAAACCTTTTTCGCAACATCGAGATCCTCGATCATGATTGTATTGTTGGGGATGTAGGCCAATTCCAGCGACTCGACCTCGATACCCGCCTCCTCTAGTGCACGTGCTACGGTATCGAAATCCGCAACCGCACAAAGCACCTCGTAGCAATCATCCTCCGTTTTAACGTCTTCGGCACCGGCTTCGAGAGCAATCTCCATGAGCTTATCTTCGGCGACTTTATCGCGACCGACAATAAACTGTCCCTTGCGTTGAAAACTAAAGGCCAGCGCTCCGGCTCCCGCCATATTGCCCCCACATTTGCTAAAGGTACTGCGGACATCCGAAACCGTCCGGTTTTTGTTATCCGTTGTGACTTCGACGATCATCCCGACGCCTGCAGGACCATAACCCTCGTAAATGAGCTCCTCGATAACAACTCCTGGAATTTCACCGGTCCCTTTTTGAATCGCTTTTTTAACGTTTTCCGCGGGCATATTTGCGGCCTTGGCTTTTTGAATGACCGTTCGGAGCCGCGGATTAAATTCGGGATCCTTACCGCCATCCCGAACGGCGATCGCAATTTCCTTGCTGAGAATACTAAAGAGTTTACCGCGTTTCGAATCAACGGCGGCCTTGTGGCGCTTCGTCGTTGCCCACTTACTATGCCCTGACATAAAATTCTCCTAAAAATTTTTTCTTTTTTTCGTCCCAACCGCGCCCATATCGTCGAGCAACAGGGCCTCGTCGTTTTTCTTATTAAGAATCATTTGCTGTAGTATCGTCAACAAATTTTGCACCGTCCAATACAAAACCAGTGCCGCGGGGAAGTTATAGCAAAACACCAGAAATAGGACCGGCATTAGTTTAAAAACCCACTTCTGGGCACCATCGACCGAAACGGATGGCATAACTTTCATCTGCCAGATCATGGATGCTGTCATAATTAGCGGTAATACGTTAATGGGAAATGCCCCAATGCGCACTACGGTATCCGGCAACGAGAGATCGGGAATCCATAAAAATGAGGCAAAGCGCATCTCTGCGGTCGTCCGCAGCATAAAATAAAGCCCTAAAAAGATTGGGATTTGGATAAAAACCGGAAGACAACCCGCGGCCGGATTGACGCGATTATCCTTAAAAAGCTTCAGAGTTTCCGCCTGAAGTTTTTGCGGATTGTCGCGGTACTTTTCTTTCAATTTTTTGAGCGGTTCTTGAAGTCGTGTCATCTTCCGAGATGAACGGACTTGCGCCGTCGTGAGTGGCCACAACAACAATTTGACGATTACCGTAAGGAGAATCACCGTAACACCCCAATTCCCAATAAGTGTATAAATTCCCTTCATCAAAAGCAGGAGCATCTTACTGACAAAGCCAAAGACTCCGAATTGCATGACGAGATCTTGGGCTTGTCCCAATCGATCCAGCAAAACATAATCTTTGGGACCAATATAAAACTCTCCTTCTAAAGATTTGACCTGCCCCGATTGCAAAACACCCACCGGAAACCGGAGGCTTCCCATGACACTTTCTTCGTGCGATGTCGTATTTTCAAGCTCCTTGGGGAGCGCCACAAACCCATTTCCTGGCGTTTTTGGCGTATAAATCCCCGTAAAGAACTGGTTTTTTACGGAACCCCAAACGACCTTATCATCACCGGTAATGACGTTTTTGGCCGATGCTTTGCCGAGACCTAAAAACCCACTACTCGCACGAAAATCGTTGCGCGTTAGGAAATGTGCCTTTTTGCCGTCGTAATAACCAAAATTCAAATATTCCCCCATCATGTCACCCTCTGTCGTGGGAAAGTAACCGAGATGGATAAAAACATCTCCTAAATCCAGATTTTTGGGGCTAGTGTTCTTCAGACGTGTCGCTGTATCGATAACGTAAGCATTATCGCCCTGGGACAGTCGGTATTCGCGCTCAATCACAATACCGCTCTTCAGGCGCCTTTGAAATATCGCACGCGTCGGCGTCCTCTGCGTAACCGTGTAATTCCCGAGTAACCAGCGATCATGTTGCCCAAACGCCAGCGATAATGCCGGCCAGGGCGCACTTTCATTGAAAACAAAGGGTTCCGTCCCTTTGCGTTTTTTTGGATATTGCTTGATTTGAACGTCTTGGATTCCTGCGCCTAGGGAACTTAAGTAGACGCAGATTTCGTCATTTTCTAGATGAATAAAGGACGCTGGTTTCGGTACGACTTTTTCTTCGACCGGTTCCGGCTTAACTTCAACGCCGACATCGTCAATCGAAGCAACTTCCGGAGCTCGATGGTGTTCTACAGATTCTGGAGTCGGTGTAGTTGGATAATTCCGCGGTATCGGAGCACTATCCCAGGCCATAAGAAAGAAGGCAACAAGGAGGCAAATCGCCCCGATCAGCGAACTTTTTTTATCCATAACAGTCGCTGGCCACTGTGGCACATCGCTCTGTTATTGCAAGTCCTTTCGCTAGTTCCAGCCCGGATCGTCCGGAAAATCGTTGAGCATCAGCATCGCCGGATTGGTTTTTTCAACAACCGCCCGCCAAAGGTCTTCACCGCGTTCCTTCATCCCGAAAATCGTCCCGACTTTCACCGGATACCACATTCCATTCAAAATTTCCGCAATAAGCTGAAATGGTCCCCAGCTCGCATGGCCCCAAAAGGACCGAATCTGGATTTCATTACGTTCTGTATCCAACGCCTCGATATCTTCTTCTTTTAAATTGTACCGTAGCTCGAAAAGACGATCATTCTTATGCCAAATCCACGCCGATACTGATAACTCATCGGTATTAATCGGTCCACCTTGATAGACCGGTGAATCTAAAACTGTCGGTAATTTGTACTCCAAGTCATAATTATCAACAGAACGTTTGAGTGGGCGATTGAGAACAATTCCCGTCGCACCTAGCCCATTACATGAAATTAAAAGAATTACGGTATGTGTAAAACACGGGTCACGAAGCTTCGGCGTCGCGACGAGCAATTTCCCCGTCAAATTGATCGGACTTTCCATATCCCTTCCCGTATCGGCCAAGCCGCAACCCCATACCGTTTATGCCCGGTATGCGTCGTGGAGGCGGAGCAATCCGACGGCTCGATGATGTGCGTCGATGACCGGTAGAACGTAGACCTGCGAACGGCCCCGCTCCATGACATCAAGCGCCTCACCGAGATAAGCACCCTCCGTGATCACCCTTGGCTCGGTCGTCATTATATCTTTTGCGAGAATTTTATCAATAGATTTGTCGAGCTTCAGGGCACGACGAATATCGCCATCCGTCACAAGCCCCCAAAGGATTCCATCATTTTTGAGGATAAGAGCCCCTCCGAGCGGTTTTTCCGTTACGGCGATGACAATTTCGCGAAGCGTATTTTCTAATTCTAGAACCGCGACATTTTCAAGCGGCGTCATCACATCATGCACCGTTAATAACAAATTACGTCCAATCTGGCCCGCCGGATGGATTTTTGCAAAATCTTTTTTAGAAAATCCTTTTGCTCGCATCAATGCACAAGCGATCGCATCGCCCGCCGCTAACGAACCCACAGCACTTGTTGTCGGTACCATCCCTGTTGGGTCGTTTTCGATCGCAGTTCCAATATCAATTACGACATCGGCGTGCCGCGCTAATTCAGATTCCTTTTTAGCGGTAATTGCAATCATCGGAGAACGATAACGTTTCAGCAACGGGATTAGGCGCAAAATTTCTTCACTCGCACCGCTTTTGGACAAAATAATCGTTGGATCGCCCTCCATATAAATGCCCAAGTCGCCGTGCATCGCCTCCGCGGGATGGAGATAGACCGCTCGAGTTCCGGTACTGGTCAACGTCGCGGCAATCTTTTGTGCGATATAGCCCGATTTCCCCATTCCAGAAACGATCACATGTCCGCGGTGTGGCAGCAAAATCTCTAACACCCGCGGGATTTGCGGTAAAATTGTTTGGCTGAGGTGTTGTATCGCTTGAGCTTCTCCGGCTAACAAACTTTCGACCGCTGCGGAAACTTCCGTAAAGCGCTGCTCCATAGAAAATTTTGTAGACGTCCTTACGACAAAGACAAACCTTTAAGCGCGAAACTTCGCCGCCGCCCGCGCGAGACGATCGTTGATGGC
>CAMWJR010000025.1 GCA_947174645.1 uncultured Verrucomicrobiota bacterium
CAAGTTTTTCGCGTATTTCAAACCTTATTTATTGCGCGCTGGCTTTCAATCGCCACCCAAACGAGATTTACATCGACAGGACTAATACCCGAAATCCGCGAAAGTTGCCCTAAGGTTTCCGGTCGGATTTGATTCATTTTTTGCCGACTTTCATTCCGTAGGCTTTTCACGCCATCATACGAAAAATGTTTTGGAATTTTAACAAAATCAAGCTCTTGCATTTTTTCGACCTGCTTCAACTCGCGCGCCAGATACCCCCCGTAGAGCAACTGATACTGTACCGCTTTTTGAACGTCAGGAAGCTCTTCGAAAAACTCTTTAGGGAAATTTTTAAGGTCATTGAGCTGTAAATCGGCAATTAAAGATTTGCGTCCTTTGAATTGATCCATCCAAAAATCAACGCATTGTTGCTGAATAGCAATACGCTCTGCACGCGCTTGTGAGATCAGACCATAGCGTTTGGCGTGCTCGACGAGACGAAACTCTGCGCTGTCGTGGTTTAATAATAATCGGTATTCCGCACGACTCGTAAACATGCGATAGGGTTCCTGGGTTCCCTTGGTGACAAGATCATCAACCAGCACGCCGATATACGCTTCGTGGCGTTGAAGTACAAGTGGTTGTTCTCCAAAAACTTTTGCAGAGGCATTGATACCAGCAATAAGCCCCTGCCCTGCGGCTTCCTCGTACCCCGAAGTTCCGTTAATTTGTCCCGCACAAAATAGTCCTTCAATTTGTTTTGTTTCCAGAGTCGGCAATAGCTGTGTTGGCGGCATATAATCATATTCTACCGCATAAGCTGGCCGAATCATTTGAGCATTTTGGAGACCGGGAATTGTTTTGAGCACCGCCGCCTGGACTGAGATCGGAAGGCTCGTCGAGAGCCCGTTAATGTACCACTCGTCTGTTCCATTGCCTTCTGGCTCTAAAAAGAGACGATGCGAGTCTTTTTGTGGAAATTTAACATATTTGTCCTCAATGCTGGGACAGTAACGGGGGCCAATCCCGATAATAACGCCCGAATACAGTGGCGACAGATGAAGGTTTTCGTTGATAATTTCACGCGTTGCGGCGTTCGTATAAGTGATCCAACACGAACGATTTTCAGGTGTGTCTTGTGGCGAACGTGCTTGGAAAAATTCTGATTGGTGATCGCGTCTTAGTTCTAGGCCGCGGGATCGATAAAAAGCGAAATATTGTGGATTTATATCTCCAACTTGCTCTTCACAGGCCGAAAAATCGATCGTCGAACCGCGGAGACGCGCACAGGTCCCGGTTTTCATCCGCCCAAGCTCGATTCCGTAATGCTGTAACGACGCAGACAAATCATTCGCCGCAAAATCCCCTAAGCGTCCCCCGGGGATCGGATCCATGCCGATATGCATAACGCCACGAAGGAAAGTACCCGAGGTTAAAATAACCGCTGGCGCTTTGAATGTAATGCCAACATTGGTTACAACACCGGAAACTTTGCTGTGTCCAACGATTAGTTGTCGTGCCTCCGCTTGAAACAACGATAAGTTGGGGACTCGCTCCAGCACGTACTTCATGCGCGCTTGGTAATACGCCTTGTCGCATTGTGCACGTGGGGATTGGACCGCAGGGCCTTTTGAAGCATTGAGCAGGCGGAATTGAATTGCGGTTTGGTCAGCATTGAGGGCCATCAGACCTCCGAGGGCGTCGATTTCGCGGACCATTTGTCCTTTCGCTTGTCCGCCGATTGCAGGATTACAGCTCATCTTAGCAAGCGTATCGAGATTCCACGTCAACAATAACGTTCGCGCACCTCGAACAGCCGCGATGTGGGCCGCTTCACAGCCCGCATGGCCACCACCACAGACGATCACATCAAAAACGTTCGCGCCCACACCCATTGTCCTAATCAATCGCTATACGACCTCAAGGGAATTAAAGCGGCCAGTTCGGCTTAAAGTCAATTGTATCTGTTGTGTGCACGGGATCGATCGCCGCGGCAAACGCAATCATCGAGGCATTATCGCCTGTATATTTAGGTTTTGGCAAAAAGACGGGGAGGTACATCGCCGCCCCAAGCTCTTGGACACGCTCCCGTAGCAAGCGGTTATTGGCCACTCCTCCGGATAGGCCAATACTTCCAAAATGATCATGCTGGAGCGCTTGGTGTAGTTTTTTTACTAAAACGTCGATAATCGCTCGTTGATAGCCCGCGCAAATGTCGCGAAACTGTTCTTTTAATTCTGCTTCCGTTAACGCCGCGAGCCGGTAGCGGAGACTGGTTTTAATGCCTGAAAAACTGAACTTCCACTCGCCATCTTGGGTAAACGCTTGAGGAAATATGTATTTTCGAGCATCTCCCTGTTGTGCGTATTGTTCGATTTCTGGGCCACCTGGATAACGCAACCCTAAGAGTTTCGCACCCTTATCGATCGCTTCGCCTGCAGCATCATCAATGGTCGTGGCCAATACACGAATACTTAATGTCTCATCCACAGAGGACAAAATCGTATTGCCACCTGAAACAAGTAGCGATAAATGCGGAAAGAGATTGTTTTGTTTCCGAAAATTCGGATGTTCAATGAAGGGCGATAAAATATGTCCTCGGAGGTGATGAACTCCAACCAGCTCGCAACCTAGGGCAAGACGCAAACTCCACGCAAATGCAATCCCTAAAGCCAAGCTCCCCGGTAAACCTGGACCACAGGTCACGGCAATTTGTTTTATCCTTTGAAGATCGACCTGTTTTTGAAGATCTTTCAACAAAATTGGAAAATTCCTGAGGTGTTCTCGAGCAGCAAGCTGCGGAACTACCCCACCGTAGAGGGCGTGTAAATCGATTTGCGAGCTCGTTTGTTCATAAATAAACTGCCCCGCTTCCCATATTGCTAAGCCCGTATCATCACAAGAACTCTCAACGCCTAAAATCATGGAACCATAAAATCAGGCTCGCGGTACTCCATCCGATCCCACTGCGGTAGGAGTTGGTCTTCCGGAATATATTTTTTCGAAAAAAATTTTTCCTTACTCGAGAGCTTCTTCAAAACCGGATCCTCGGGATCAACCTGTAAATAGTAAACAAAACATGTCCCTCTAGGAATGGAACACGTTAACTGCGGAAACGGTATCTGATTTAAAAACCATAAGACACCTCCTAATACCAGTAGGAAGCGCCATAGGATGCTCAACAACTAGTCCTCCGGCTTCGTCTTCGGAAGCGCCGTTACGCGACGCCCTTCGGTCCACTGACCTCGCCGACGTAATAACTCAACGCGCTCAAAACGCTTTAAAACACACCGCTTCGCCGCATGTAGACTACCTCTTTGAAAACTCGGATGTTGGGACATGATACGCGTGTATTAAGAGATCACCGTTCGAAGAAGCAAGCTAAATTTCGCCCATACCATCGTCACTGCGCAAAGAACTTGACACGCTAAAACGAATCCCTAGCCGTAGCGGAGTTTTATGGCATTAAAGATTAGATTGCAGCGGCAAGGTCGTATCCATCATCCCGCGTATCGGATCGTTGTCGCGGAGAGTACCTGTCGTCGCGATGGGAAGTATGTCGAGAAGCTCGGAACGTACGAGCCTCAAGCCCGAGGCAATACGGCACCGTTGATTCTCGATGTTGACCGTGCAACCTACTGGATGAGCGTCGGGGCGAAACCAACCGAAACCGCTGCCCATCTGATTCGTCGCGCCCGGAAGTCGGTTGCCATAAAATAACGAATTTACCGCTTGGATCGAGTGGTATATCGTTGCGAGCGCTCCCCAGTTGTCGGGAAGTGTTATTTTTTCTTGACACGAACTCGATTCAGGTTTAACGCTCTCTCCAAAGGAAAATCTATGCGGTACTACTTTGGAGTTTGTTTGTTGGGAATGTTGGCAGGGAGTGTTCATGCGTCGGGTGCGTATTTTTCCCCGCCTCAGAGCGATAACACGGAAGCTGTATCGATCCACGAGAAGGCCGTCAAAAGTGAAGGCCATCGGAACTTTACACAAGAGGACTTAAATCGGATCGCCAATTCTATCGAGCAGTCTGAAGAAAATCAATCGGATCCGGTACGAGCGCTCGTGCGTGCTCATCCTGAAATCGTTCTCCGCGCAACACAGCTTAATAACACGCGATTATTGGCGCTCCTGAGTAAGTGCAACGTTTCCGCACGCACGATTCCCGAGATTAACACGGCCACTGACAATCAGGGCAATGGTCCTCTTCATATTGCTGTACGACAAGGAAATTTGGAAGCACTTGTGCTGCTGTTTGTCGGCCTTGGCCTAGATCCGACGTTACGCAATAACCGCGGTTTTGATGTTTTTGGAGAAGCGGCCTTGCGACAGGACAATTTTGGCAAGCTTACATTTAACATTTTAGGGTCCCATGACCTCAAAAAGGATCAATCTCCTGATTTGAGGAAATGCTGTGTCTCCGGAGCATCGCTTGACAAGTCGCTTTAACTATCAATAATCGCCGAGCTGTATGAAAGAAGAGATTTCGCGGAGCAACCCCGTTTTTCAGGAACAGGTTTTTCGTAGCGTTCAGAGTAGCCCGTTTGAGGTAGTGCAAGTGATGACCGCGAGCGGTGTATGCCAAAAAACCTTTATACTGCTCGGGTTACTTCTAATGACGGCAGCCTTCGCGTGGTTTCGGCCATGTCCCCCGGAAGCGCTCTGCCAACAAATTATTTTGTTCTCGCTAGTTGCATTTGGTCTTTGTATCGCTGTTCGCTTTTGTCCCCCCCAAGCCGCACGGATTATTGCACCGCTCTATGCACTAACAGAAGGATTTGTGTTCGGCGCGATTTCGCGAATTGCGGAACTAAGAGTTCCGGGTGTTGTTTCGCAAGCTGCACTTTCAACGGTTGCTGTTTTAGCAGTTATGCTGTTCATGTATCGTCGGGGAATCATCCAGCCGACACAAAGGTTTACGCTTGTTGTTTTTTCGGCGACAGTTGCGATCGCAATTACTTATCTTTTGAGCGCTCTGTTTAGCGCATTTGGCGGGGGCGGATTTTCATTTCTTCACGGAAACTCCTTACTCGGCGTTGGCGTTAGCGCTGTTGTTTGTGTTGTTGCGGCGCTGAATCTCATTCTTGATTTTGGGTTTATCGAAAACCAGATTAAGAATGGTGCCCCCAAGGAGATGGAGTGGATTGCAACGCTCGGCCTCTTTGTCACACTTCTGTGGATTTATATCGAAGTCCTCGAGCTATTGACGAAGCTCCATAGCCGCGACTAGCTCCAAGACAAAAGTTCCCCCATGCGCCTCCTCGTCATTAAGCCCTCTTCGCTCGGCGATATCGTCCACGCGATGGTCGTTGTGAGTGAACTTAAACGTCAGCGACCAAAGGTCGTTGTTGATTGGGTTGCGCGAGACTGTTTTGCCGAACTCGTTAGAGCTTCGCAGATTGCGCAGCGGGTGTTGATTTATGAACGTCGTGGCGGTTTGTTATCGTTTTTCCGGCTGCTTTCGCTGATCCGCCAAGAGACCTACGACTGCGTTTTCGATATGCAGGGCCTGGCACGTAGCGGTATTATGACGCTTTTCGCAAGATCCCCCCGAAAAATCGGACGTAAAGACGCGCGCGAGCTCTCGTGCTTGGCGTACACAGAAACAGTCCCATACCCCGGTGCGGTGCATGCGATCGATATCCTCAAAGAATTTCTCACAACCGTCGATTGTAGCAACGAGGTCTCCGGAATCGTTACGGAATTCGAGCACGTCACTTCACCCAAATACACGGAATTTCTCAAAGAACAAATTCCACAAAAACCCTTTATTTGCCTCTTTCCCGAAAGTCGTGTACCCGAAAAAGAGTGGCGGCATTTTTCAAAACTCGCCGAACTTTTACTGATATCGGAACCCAATATCAACCTCCTTATCCTCGGAAGTCCCTCGCACCTTAGATTTCATTGTGAAAATCCTCGCTTATTTGACTTCCGCGGGCAAACATCGCTGACTGATGCCGTCTTCCTTATTCGGAATGCAAGTCTCGTGATCGCTAACGATAGCGGCCCAATGCATATTTCAGCCGCTCAGGGACGTCCAACACTTGGGTTGTTCACCATTACGGATCCACTCCGCTTCGGCCCCTACCCAGTTTACCGCAAGTCCAACGTTGCCCTACGTCTCGAAAATAAGGCTTATGAAGCTGAACTTGTTGCCCATACAGCCGTTGAAATGCTCAACGATTTTGCCTGGAACGACCGGAATTTTTCCTTGTAAAACAGCACTCAAATGCTTCACCTAGAGCACATGGAATACGAAGCCGTGATTGGGTTAGAGGTCCACGTCCAGGTCAAAACGGCAACAAAGTTATTCGCGCGTTCGCGTTACAGTTACGGCGCTCCAACGAACACATTGACGGATCCTGTTGTGCTCGGACTTCCGGGCGCGCTGCCAGTACTTAATCGCGAAGCGGTACGGCAGGCTATCCGGACGGGGCTCATTTTCCACTGTACAATCCCGGAAATCACGCGCTGGGACCGCAAAAGCTATTTTTATCCTGATAACCCCAAAAATTACCAAATTTCGCAGCTCGATCAGCCGATTTGCAAAAATGGTTTTGTCGAAATCGAGCTTCCGGGCCCTGCTCGCAACATTATGGGCGAACATAAAAAGATTGCGCTCGATCGCATTCAACTCGAAGAAGATGTTGGTAAACTCACACATGACGGCGATCAGAGCCTCATTGATTTTAACCGTGCGGGCGTGCCGCTTTTGGAAATTGTCTCGCTCCCTGCGATGCGCTCAGCCGAGGAGGCATTTGCCTACTTGACTTCGCTCCGCATGCACCTCGAGTATGCCGGTATTTCCGACTGCGACATGGAAAAAGGCCAAATGCGTTGCGATGCCAATGTCAGCATTCGACCCAAGGGACAGACTGAGCTGGGCACAAAGGTAGAACTCAAGAATCTCAATTCGATTTCCGGCGTTAAAAATGGGATCGCCTACGAAATTTCACGGCAACAGAAAATTTTATCGGACGGCGGACATATTATTCAAGAGACGCGAAAATGGGATGCTGAAAACGGCCTATCAACCTCGATGCGGACTAAAGAGACTGTCGACGATTACCGCTATTTCCCAGATCCAGACCTCGTTCCGCTTCACATTGCGCGTACTTGGGTTGATGAATTGCAACAAACACTTCCGGAATCCCCATTCGAAAAACAAGAACGCTTTTTTGTCGATTATAGCCTGCCCTACACGATCACCTCAGTTCTGTATCCCAACGCGGAACTATGCGCCTATTTTGAAGAGGCCGTCCGGTGCTACGATCGCCCAAAGGAAATCGCCAATTTCATCACCAATGATCTTTTACGTGAGCTGTCAGATGCACACTTGAGCATTACGCGTGAAAATTTTCGGATATCGCCACAGCAACTTGCCGACCTTGTCCGCATCACGGAGGCAGGGACAATTTCCAAACAAACGGCTCAAAACGTTTTTGTTGAAATGTTCCAATCGGGTAAAGATGCGAGAACCATTATCGACGAAAAGGGTCTCGCACAACTTTCAGATACGGCAGCATTGACGGATTTTTGTCGTGCGGCAATTGAAAATAATCCGAAGGCCGTCAACGAGTATCGCACAGGGAAATTAACAGCCATCAATGCTTTAAAAGGGAATGTGATGAAGAACACACGTGGTCAAGCCGATCCGGCGCTGACCGATAAAATTCTTCATCAGCTTCTAGACCAATAATGCAGCTCATTGATACGCATTGTCATCCCGATTATTTCGGCGATCAACTGCCGGCGGTTTTGCAACGCGCTTCGGAAGCCTTTGTAACCGAGATGATTGCCTGCGGAACGAATCCCGATGATTGGCCTATTCATCTTAAAGACGCGACAACCTACAGCAATCTTCACTATACCGTAGGTATTCACCCAACAAACATCGATCAAACTTGGGAGCGTGGTCTCGAGATACTCGAAACATACTGCACGAAAACACCTAAACCGGTTGCTATTGGCGAAATTGGTCTCGATTATCACGAAATCACCGGAGATACAACGGTTATCATTGCCCTCCAGAAAGAAGTTTTTCGTCAACAACTGCTGATAGCGAAACGACATAATTTACCCGTTGTCGTTCATTCGCGCAACGCATTTGAAGATTGCATAACGGTTATTGAGCAAGCGAAAGTTGATTGGCAAAAAATCGTTGTGCATTGTTTTTCCGAAGGTCCGGAGGCGATACGTCGTCTCAACGACCGAGGCGCGCGCGGATCTTTTACAGGCATTATCACGTATAAGAGCGCTGAAAATGTTCGCCAAGCGCTTCTCGCCCAGGGTATCGAACGCCTTATGCTTGAAACCGACAGCCCTTATTTAGCGCCGGTTCCCTATCGTTCCAAGCAAAATGAGCCCGCATATGTTCGTGCCATTGCAAGCTTTTCTGCGAATTTGCTCAGGATTTCCGAAGAAGAACTCTCCAATGTAACGACGCGCAATGCTCGAGCATTTTTTCATCTATGATGTTTAAAGACTCAAGTGCTCCTGCGTTGACAACAAGACGCTTGCTTATTTTTCTCGGTCTATTTTTAGTGCTTGTAACCTATGTTGTACACGAGCACAGTGCATTACTCTCTCTAGCTGATGTTTTATTACTCGGTGCTATCCAAGGCCTCACGGAATTTCTGCCCGTTTCCTCGAGTTCACACCTTCTGTGCACGGAAGCACTTTTAAACCTCGATGGATGCTGTAATAGTGGACATTTCATCGCCACCGAAACTCTTTTTGCACTTGATGTCATCCTGCAGTTGGGAACTGTGCTTGCCGCACTTGTCTTTTTCCGAAAAAAAATCTGGCAGTTATTGAGCGATTTCCACAAGAAGCTTCGCTCGCCAAAGAAGCAGCCTCCTTTTTTTAAAAATGAACTCGTTGTACTAGGGATCGCTTTCGTGCCACTCTGCGTGGTCGCTTTTTCATGCCATCATGTGTTGTCCATTTTTCATCAACTGCACCTGATCGCTTATGCGCTTATCGCGGGTAGTGGTTTAGCGATTGTAGCGGAATTATCTTGTCACCCTGAAGACGGCACAACTTATGCATCTCCGACATTATGGCAGGCGCTGTTCATCGGATTTTGGCAATGTCTCGCGCTTATTTCCGGAATGAGCCGTTCCCTGACGACACTGATTGGTGGATATTTTTGTGGCCTAGACCGCTACTCTGCGGTAACTTTTAGTTTTCTCCTTGGGACACTTTCTTGCTTAGTCGCAACGGTTGCAAAACTATGGGCAGATTGGCATCTCTTAATACAACAACTTTCGTTGACCACCTTCGCCGCAGGTACTTTGTGTACTTTTGTCGTTGCACTTTTAGTGATTCAGCCGTGTTTGCGTTTTCTTGTCCGCTACGGGTTGTGGATCTTTGCGTTTTATCGCGTAATACTTGCGGTAATCATTTTGCAACTCCGGTAGCGTGGCGCCTCCACCCAGACTCGAACTGGGATTAACGGTTTAGGAAACCGCGGTTCTATCCCTTAAACTATGGAGACCTACGCGCAAGCAAATGGAATTCCGCCCGATGTCAACGTTCCTCGTTCGCGGACTCGTCACGCTGCTGGCGGCGTTGTTGGCGCGGTTGAGCGAGATCGTTCGCCTCATGCTGTCCTTCAAACTTGATATGGACATTGGAAACGCGATCGACGCGATCCATCAGGAAATTACGCAAGCTTTCTTGTCCTGCCTGCAAAAATTCCAGCGAATTAGGATTTACCGAGACAAACGAAAGTGATAACGCCGTACCGTCACGCGTAATAGAGACCTGTGTCCCGGGTAAAATATTTTCCTTAAAGACAATCGTTACTTCTTGTTTCGCCGCCAATGCCGCTTCTGTGACCATCAAACGTTCAATAATTGCGGTACCAATATTGGAAATACGATCTGCTGCAACGACCATACGGCTATCCGATAGACTCGTTAAATTCGACAACACCTGCTCAGCATAATTGGAAACGATTTCCTCAGGCTGAATGACAATTTCCTCTTGCCCGATGGTTAGTGTTTCCGGCTCTTGCTTTATAGCTGTTTGAGGGCTTTTAATACCCTGATCTTGGGGTTCAATTTCCTCGTTTTTTATGCTTGCATTATTACTTTTTTTTGTTATAGGGCTCTCCGGCACGACCTTGCTCTCCGGCACGACCTTGCTCTCCGGCACGACCTTG
>CAMWJR010000026.1 GCA_947174645.1 uncultured Verrucomicrobiota bacterium
GGCCCTAGGAATAGAAATGCTCCTATCGGGCGTTGAGGATCTTTGAGATCCGCTCGGGACCGGCGCAAAGCCCGTGCAATCACCTCGGTTGCATCGTCCTGACCAATTACAACCTGACGCAACGCATCGCCAATCTTTAAAAGCCGATCACGTTCTGATTGCTCCACACGAGTTAGTGGAATTTTGGTCCACTCAGAGACAATCTTACAGACATCCTCTTTTGAAATATTCACACAAGCCGCCTTGCGATCGTGACGCCATTTCTCGAGCGCCTTTTCTCGCGCTTCGCGGAGCTGCTTTTCTTCATCGCGCAACTGAGCCGCATCCTCAAACTTTTGTTCCGAAATCGCGCTCTCCTTATCCCGACAAACCACCTCGATACGCTTCGACAGCTTTTCAATTGGCGTCGGCAAACTCATAGCATTAATATGGGCACGCGCCCCCGCCTCATCGATCACATCAATCGCCTTATCGGGCAAGAATCGACCACTGATATAGCGATCTGCCAGCTGCACCGTGAGATCGATAACCTCCCGGCTATACTTAACGTTATGAAATTCCTCATATTTCCCTCTCACACCCATGAGAATTTTAACAGCATCCTCGAGCGAAGGCGGATCGACCTGAATTGCCTGAAAGCGTCGTTCTAATGCAGCATCTTTTTCGATATTTTTGCGATACTCTGTGAGCGTTGTCGCTCCGATACATTGAATCTCTCCCCTCGACAACGCTGGCTTTAAAATATTCGACGCATCCATGGCTCCTTCCGATGATCCAGCACCAACAATCGTATGGAGCTCATCTAAAAACAAGATCACATTCTGGGCGCGTTTGACTTCATCCATCACCGCCTTGAGACGTTCTTCGAATTGCCCGCGGTACTTCGTCCCCGCCACCATGAGCGCCAAATCCAATGAAATTACCTTTTTATTGAGTAACACATCTGGGACATTTTCGCTCGCGATCGCCTGCGCTAATCCCTCAACAATTGCGGTCTTTCCAACACCTGCCTCACCAATGAGCGCGGGATTATTTTTCGTCCGACGGCAAAGCACCTGGATCGTCCGCTCAATCTCCTTTGCACGCCCAATCACGGGGTCTAATTCCCCATCCCGTGCTAATGCGGTTAAATCACGCCCAAATGCCCGTAATGCTGTCATTTTTACTCCCGGACGATCACGCATCTTGAACTCTTCCGACAGCAAACCTTCACTCGATTCCGGCTCCTCTACCGTCGACTCTTCGGGAGCGCTGGAGCTCGCAAAATTGGGATCCAATTCTTCCAGTACTTCTTGTCGACAACGTTCGATATCGACACCGAGACCATGGAGTACCTCCGCAGCAACACCACCTCCTTCCCGTAAAATCCCCAACAAGAGGTGCTCGGTACCGATATAGGGATGCTGTAAAGATCGGGCCTCATTGGCCGCAAAGATAAGCACCTTTTTCACCCGCGGTGTAAACGGGACGTGATCCGATAAAACCATCGCCGAACGCCGCCGCTCTCCGACCTCCTCCGTAATACGCTTTTGGACACGCTCGCGGATTGTATCAAGGGCCACTCCAAGGCGTTTGAGAACATTCACAGCGATCCCTTGCCCTAACTCGACAATACCGATCAAAATGTGTTCCGTACCCACATAGTTGTTGTGCATCTTGTCTGCAGCTTGGCGGGCAAAAACAAGGATCTGTTGCGATCGCGGTGTAAAATTCAGCGACTCCATTGCGGATAAGGGTAAAAAACACGCCTCCTAAAGCAAGTTAAATGTCCATGACACGTAAAACGGCCAAAGCGCTATGTAAAAATAAAAAGCGGGCTACAACCCGCTTCACACGATTAAATCACTACAAGTTCCTTAGAACGAAAACTCCATCGCCGAAGAAAACCATACGTTATGCTTCGAACGATTCATACTATTCTTGTAATCGTCTTTCTTGGCATTGTTAAACGTAAACGCAACACCCGCACGCGCCTTGGCATTTTCATTCAACGAGTACACCAAATCCGCGTTCGCTCCAGCATAGAACCAGTTCTTCTTGCAGTCGAGCCACTCAAACGCTTTCCCCTTCGCCTTCTGATCCCTTTGTTCCTTAGTCCACTTGTCAAAAACGTTCCTCTTTATGCCATCAGGATTTTTCGCATGACTAAAACCAACCTTAGCACCCAGATCGATTCCCAAACCACCAGCACCAAAATTGACGAGGTCTAAATTGTAGCCAACAGCACCCTCAATATTCACCTTCTTTTGTGTTGTATCATACTCGAAGTAAACTGAAGGCCGCATCAAAACATCCGCCATGACGCCGACGTAGATCTTATGAAAATTCGCCTTAGGTTGCTTGGACTCAAGGTCCTTTTTCGACTCATCGGTCAAATTTGGTCCCTCCACCTCTACCTGCACTTCTCTCTCATCGCGATTATCGTCCTTTACCGAGGTTTTCCGGGAGAACTGATAGCCGAGATCCAAGGTAAACATGTCGGTGATATCATAAGAGAAACCAATATAGGGGGATACCTCATTGCTTTGCCCTTTTTTGCGATTTGTCGCCAAGGTTGAATCAACGCCGACATACAGATCACTCTTCCCGAAGAGTGGAAGACCAACCTCCACACTCGGCTTGAAGTTTTGATCCATCGAACGCGTACCTTCGCTGACATCCGCAGTCTCGAATTTAATGCTCGAGTTGATACTAAGCGCCGGCATCTCAAACTCTGCATACGCGCCGCCCCCGACCAACAAACCGCCTGCAATTGCTAATAATTTTTTCATCTTGTATTCCTTTTTCTTATCAGGATGCCGCCCCAAAAGCTCTGGGCAACGGTCCCGAAGTTACTGTAGAGGCTACCGAATTACCCGTTTTTTGTCAAGTTGAATTTAGAATTTCGCAAAATTTTAATTCCCCTCCACAGCATAAAATTTCGTTTTGCACTTTACGCTATACAAATTCTTTCAAAACGCATACTCGAGTGTACTGATATGAGCGGAGTGACGACTTATTTCTATGTCACCGAAGCATCCCACCCAGCGGATCCCGAACGTTGCCTTCCACTTCGGTACCCAATTGCGACCCTTTTCCTGCTCAACGCTACCACCGCCGCGGGAGCAGAAGTTCAACGGCAGTTCCCTGATGCAAAAATCGTCTCTCTTGAGGCGCCCTCGATAGAAACCGTTTCTCAAGCAATTTTAAAAGAAGGCAAATCGTACGATGCCGATATTTCGGTCTTTCTCGATCAAGCGATTCATTCTATCGATGTCCAAGCGCTTTTCAAGCGACTCTGTAGGGCATCAATAAGAACCCATTTTGTCGCATCACACCTACAATCACTTTCGGAGTTCACCAACTTTACAAAGCTCGACCCCGAAGAGCATGAAATCAATCTCTTTGACGAGATCAAAGAGTTCGACGGATCTCGCTAACAATTCTCGGGAACTACGCGACACGCTTGCCAGATGGGATGTTCGGTATTCAATGTTCGTGTTTCTTTTAATAAGAGTGCCTCAATGAGGTTGTAAATATTCGATGCCAACAGTTCTGAGGCCGTGGTCGCAACATAACTCTCAGGATACGCCATGCCCCAAAGGGTAACGCCGTTAGGAAGCGTTTGTAGTTGATTTTTCAAGGAGCCGTCGACATTTCCGCCATGGGAGACCGCGCCATCGATAACTAAACTTCCGGGGCGCATTTTTTCTAACATTGCCGCGGTAATGATTTTCGGCGCCGCACGGCCAAAAAGTTTTGCGGTGGTAATCACGACATCGGCACGTTGGCAAGCATCGGAAAGACCCTCGCGTTGTTTCCGGAGTTGTTCTTCGGTCAGTGCCTTTGCATACCCCTGCGCTGTCGCACCAGTTTCGCCGAGCTCGATTTTTAAACATTTCGCCCCGAGTGACTTAATCTGCTCCTCGACCTCGGCACGCGTATCAAATGCTTCGACATTAGCGCCTAACCGTCGTGCTGTCGCGATCGCCTGTAAGCCAGCAACGCCGGCACCGATAATTAAAAAGCGTTGCGGCATCACCGTCCCCGCTGGCGTTGTCATCATCGGTACTGCTCGCGATAACTTAGCAACGGCTTGGATCACCATCGCATAACCGGCAATGCTAGCCTGCGAGCTCTGAACATCCATTTTTTGCGCCAATGTTGACCTTGGGATGCGCTCCAGACTGAGCAGCTGTCGTGATGCTGCGTATTTTTGAATCAATGCTTCATGGTGATAACGATCTAATAAGCTGACATGGGGTGTATTTTCAGGAAGTCGTTGTAGGATTTCTTCTTGTGGATGAATCGCGATCACAACGTCGGGAGCAATGAACGTTCCCTCATCAACCCAGTGAACATTGGAATAGGCCGTATCTAAAAAACCTGCTTTAGCGCCCAGACCACGCTCTGCCCACAACTCAATACCAAGTGCTCGCCATTTTGAACACAACGACGGCGTTAACGCGGCACGTGATTCGAAAGGATCCCGTTCTTTCAGGAAAAACAGCTTCATGCTCCTAGCATCACCGCTCAGGGAACTCTGTCAAAGACTTTCAATGCTTTCTTTAACCAATCATGCACCTGTGGCGACGCGAGGATTTCTTTCTGATTCATCCACGTATACGACGTCACCTCTTTGCCATCAACGACGAGCTCGGGCCGCTCGCGCAATTGCGTATAAAAAACAACGTCAATGACGGATTCTTCCTGCCCGCCCTCCGGCTTCATGTAGAAGCTGCTGCTAAAGTAATCGATTTCGCGTGGCAGATTGAGCTTTAATTCCTCGTAAAGCTCACGCCGCAAGGTGTTGAGCAAAACGTCATTATCATTGTACTCGTGATGATCTTTATTGAGCTCACGCACGATCTCGCTCTCATTTTCGTCAAAACGCTCAACCTTTCCTCCCGGAAGCACAAACATCGGTCCATTACTCAATTGGCGCTCAAGAAGGAGAAATTTTCCCAAATACTCCACAAGTATCCGTGACTTGCAAACGAATTTACACACAGACATACCCGGAGTTGCTTATGGCTTTTTCGGCCGCTCTGTCAATGGTGATCCGTCGTACTTCGGGAGCAGTCGGCGCCAAATGAAGCTTCCCTTCTCATAGGTTTTTGCTCCATCGTCGATACGAACCGTCCAACCAATAGCTCGCAAACGTTCATTAGAGGGTCCCAAATAAAGAAAAATCTGCCGATCGTCGACGACATCCCTCTCGGGTAAATCCACGGTAATCGTAACGGGATCGATTTGACTGTACTTCAAGTAGCGTACTGTCATACGTGCATGCCCCATGAGGGACCTCAACGACCGCTTAAGGACGACAGCTAAGTAATGTCCCGCGAGGTGATGCGGATCGGGCGCGCCAATAACGTAATATTGGAAGCGGTTCGGAGCAACCTCGTTAGTTTTTCCTTTTGTGGCTAAAATTGTCGACCAGTAGTAAAAATCACGATTCCGCTTCGTCACCATGACGATATCGCGGATGATATTCGTATCGATCTGGGGCGTTTCTTCGTGTTTCTCTTGGCTTTGAACATCTTTCGGAGGACTACTGATTGCGGGCTGCTGTTCCGCTAATTTTTCCAAGTGAATGCGTTGTCGACGCGTCGCATGTACATTTGAGCACATCCCTAACCCCAAGAGAAATAGGAACCGAACGTACCGGATGTAACTGCGTCTCACTATTGCCAAAACTTCAGATTTTTAGGCGCCCTTCAATACAATATTTTGTTGGCAAACATAAAATTTTTCTTTAGGCTTGCCGCGGAGGGTTTTTATGGGAAAAACAAAGTCGGCAGCTCAGGGGGCATGCGCGGTATCGGAGGGTACGCAGGCTCCATTTTTTATTCAGGCAACCGCAAAGGAGCTTCAAACGCTCATTCTACATCACCTGGAATGTACATTGGCACGCGACGCAAAGTCGGCAACGCAACACGACTGGTGGCTCGCGGCATGTTACGCCGTCCGGGATAAAATTTTACACCGCTACATTCAGACGCAACGGGTTCATCACGAACACAATGTACGGCGGTTATACTATCTATCGTTGGAATACCTCCCCGGTCGGCTCTTAAAAAACAACCTCTACAATTCCGGGATTTACGATGAGATGCGCAAGGCGCTCGAACATCTTGGTCAGAATCTCGATACCGTCTTTGACGAAAGTCAGGACCCAGCACTCGGGAATGGTGGTCTTGGTCGCCTGGCCTCTTGCTTCTTGGATTCTTTAGCAACGCTAAACTATCCCGCTATCGGATACGGTATTCACTATGAATTTGGACTCTTTCGCCAAGAAATCCGCGATGGCCAACAATTTGAACGTCCCGATAATTGGATGATCGCCGGTGGCAGCCCTTGGCAGATCGCTCGTCCGGAAAATGCACAGCGCGTCCGGCTCTACGGAACGGTTTCCGGTCACTATAACGATCAAGGGAATTGGATTCCCGTTTGGGAAAACACGCAAGATATTATCGGAATGCCTTGGGATATTCCGATTGTCGGATACGGCGCCGAGACAGTTAATTTCTTACGCCTCTGGGAAGCCCGGGCAACAGAGGAATTTGACCTCGAACACTTCAACCGCGGCGATTACATCCAGGCGGTTCGCGATAAGGTTGAAACGGAAACGATTTCAAAAATTCTGTATCCCAATGACGCTACGGAACAAGGGAAAGAACTGCGTTTAGTTCAACAGTACTTCTTTGTCGCATGTTCTGTTAAGGATATCATTCGGCGCTACAAAAACGTCAACAAAGACTGGTCCAATTTAACGAAAACCGTTACACTCCAGCTCAACGATACACATCCAACAGTTGCGGTTGTGGAAATGATGCGCGTTTTGATTGATGAAGAACATCTTTCTTGGGATGAAGCATGGAAGCTTTGCAAAGCGCTCTTTGCATATACTAACCATACGCTCTTACCGGAAGCGTTAGAGACCTGGCGTGTCGCGCTCTTCCAAAAGGTTTTACCGCGGCATTATCAGATCATTTGCGAAATCAACCGTCGGTTTTTAGAGGAAGAAGTCGAAGCCAAATGGCCTGGCGATGATGGGAAAAAACGGGAGTTATCGATTATCACCGAAGGGAATGATCCGGTCATTCGGATGGCGCACTTAGCGGTTGTTGGAAGTCACTCAGTCAATGGTGTTGCACGGATGCACTCCGAACTCTTAAAGTCACAGCTCTTTCCCGGGTTTAACGAACTTTATCCAACGCTCTTTAACAACAAGACCAACGGAATTACACCCCGTCGCTGGCTTAAGCTCTGTAACCCACAGCTATCGGAACTCATTGATTCGAAAATTGGAACGGGTTGGGTAACCGATCTCAGTCAACTCCGTCAACTAGCCCCCTTACCAACAGATCCCGCCTTTCAGAAGAAGTTCATGGCGATTAAGCACGACAATAAGGTCCGGCTTGCCGAATTTATCCAAAAAACGATGGGGATCGAAATTAACCCCGATGCGCTTTTTGATGTCCAGATTAAGCGTCTTCATGAATACAAACGCCAACAGTTAAATCTCCTACACATCCTTGCGCTCTACCGCCGTACTGTTCAAAATCCGAACGGAATTTGTCCACGTGTCTTTATCTTTGGCGCTAAAGCCGCGCCGGGATATGTGATGGCGAAAAAGATCATCCACGCCATTAACCTCGTTGCGAACTTCATTAACCACAATGCGGAGATTCACGATCAACTGAAGGTTGTCTTTATTCCGAATTACTGTGTTACCGTTGCGGAAAAAATTATTCCCGCGGCTGATGCCTCAGAACAGATTTCGACGGCCGGTAAGGAAGCATCGGGAACAGGAAATATGAAACTCGCCCTCAATGGTGCCTGTACGGTGGGTACGCTCGATGGTGCGAATGTCGAAATTCTAGAAGAAGTCGGCGACGATAATGTCTTTATCTTTGGGAATACCGAACAGGAAATCTCCGCCCTACGTAACGCGGGCTACCATCCGCAGGCGTTCTATGAGAGTGATCCCGAATTAAAAGCTGTTCTCGATTGGATGCGTTCGGACTTCTTTACGACACCGAATGGCGAAAATCCGGTTCGCGATATCGCTGAAAATCTCATTCACTGTGATCCCTTCTTTACGCTTGCTGACTTTCGTGCTTACTGCGATGTTCATAACCGCGTGAATGACGCGTACCTCGACCGTAAGGGCTGGGCACAAAAAGCAATCTTGAATACCGCACTGATGGGCAAGTTTTCGAGCGACCGTACGATCCACGAGTACGCCAACGATATTTGGCACTTAGCCGACGTTCATGTAGGGAAATAGCGCTATGTATCTCGAGTTTTTCGAACTAAAGCAGAAGCCATTTACGATTAAGGGCGACGCGAATGTTCTGTACATGAGTCCGCAGTACATGACCGCGTTTTCGCTCTTACAGTATGGGATTGAGAACTGCGATGGGTTTACGGCGATTACGGGCGAGGTTGGCTGTGGTAAAACGACGCTTTGCAATGCGCTCATTCGGGAGTTAGACCCGACACGCTACACCATTTTATCGTTACCGATTCCGCCACAGAATGAACGGCAATTACTAAACACGATTTGTCTCAAGTTAGCGTTAAAGGTACCGTCGCACGCACCGCTTGAGCAACTGCGGAATCGGATTATGAGTCGTCTTCGCCAAGAACGAGAACACGGAAGGCGGACGATTCTTATGATTGATGAGGCACAGAACCTCGACTTTGACAGCCTCGAAGCGGTTCGGTTATTATCGAACATCGAGCGTGACGACGAGAAACTCATCCACATTGTTTTAATTGGACAACCCGAGTTAAAGCAGAATTTAAGGAAAAAATGTCTTCGGCAGCTACGCCAACGGATTTCAGTTTACCATGATTTAAAGCCACTCAGCTATCAAGATACGAAAAACTACATTGCGCACCGGATTCAACTAGCGAAAGACACATCAAACAACAAATACCAACTTCGTCGCGGACAGATTCCTGCGTTTTCGTTTTTTGCGTTACGACGGATCTACTCAGCGAGCCACGGGATACCGCGGATTATCAACAACATCTGTGATAAAGCGCTTATTTCGGCGTTCATCGACTATTCCACAAAGGTACGGCTCAAGGACGTGAACCGTGCGCTCAAGGACATCAACCAGCTAAGGAAGTTATGAGCTTAATTCTCGATGGTTTACAGCGGCGCGATGCCGAACGTCGTCGCCGGCAGCTTCCTGGTTCTCTACCCGAAACGCCCGATAAAATCGAAGAACCACGAAAAAAATACGAAGGCATTTTCGGAACAGAACGTCCTCAAGCGAAAAAGCCTCGCTACACAGGCCCTTCGTTACCAGAGGTCCATGATGGCTTTAAAAGCCTATTAGACGGAGGAAAATCGTTTACCTCAGGGATTTTCTTTACCCTTCAATCGATTGGCCTCGCGATCCTACATCTTCTACAATACCTCTATCGTCTCACTTATCAGACGATGTGCTTTATGCTTCGGCAAGCGCTACGATTGGTACAACTTTTCGGGCAATGTTTAGGCCAAACGGGAACCTTTTTACACCACGCATCGCGGACGATCGGTCAAAGATCTATTGATCTCTACGTTGCCGTCAGCGAATTCTGCAAATCGTTGATCAACAAGGTCCTCGTCGCCTACCTTCCTAGTCGTTGGCTACCGAATGCGACGGCCGTAATCTTTCGCGGTTGTGCGGTTGCTCTCTCGTGTTGTTTGGTATTGTTATGTACGCGTATGTCGCTTTGGCATGTAGCGGCCCCGGAGACGCTAGCGAGTCATGAAACGGCCACACCTCACCGGAAATTGAAGCACTTTTTCCGCGATCCGCTGGCACTTCAACAGACTAAAATTGGTAATGCCCTATTAGCGATGCAAGTTGATGCCATCCAACGCGACAGCGAAGGCGACGGAAAGATTATCATTGAGGACAAGAACTACGGCATTGGCGCCCAGCTGATGGAACACCCCAGCCTATGGCTTGAAAAGGTCGGCAAAAATAGCCTCTACTTTTCCGACAAATTCGGCCAACTCTACAAACGTGCTATCCAAGACATGATGGAGTAGATTGTTCCTGGTGGGAGATAGTGGACTCGAACCACCGACCCCTTGCGTGTGAAGCAAGTGCTCTAACCAGCTG
>CAMWJR010000027.1 GCA_947174645.1 uncultured Verrucomicrobiota bacterium
GCATTAAAGAGGCGACTAACTGCTGTTCCCGTGTTGACGACCTTTATCGCTCATTGCCCAAGGATTTCACAATTTTAAGCGGCAACGATAACATGACACTCCCGTTTATGGCTTTGGGTGCTTGTGGCGTTATCAGTGCTTGTTCTAACGTTTTAGTTCGGGAGATGAAACAACTCGTCGACTTAGCGAATGCCGGAAAATTCCCAGAGGCGCGTGCGATTCATACGGCTCTTATTCCAAAAATGCGGTTGCTGTTCGAAGAGCCTAATCCGATCGTTATCAAGTATGTGCTCGCATCGCAAAGGATTTTGCGTTCTGCTGAAGTCCGCTTGCCCTTGTATGTCGATGCCGAGGAGCGATTAGAGGAGATTGCTGCGGAATTCCATCATTAAGTGCTGGGTTATTGGAAAGTTGTGATTGATCCGTTTTGGGTCCATTTCCCGTCGGGTTGGGGTTTGGAGGGAATCCGCTGGTATGGGCTGTTTTATGTCGTCAATTTTTTCCTCTTAGAGTTTTTTTTGCATCGCTATGCCCAGCGAAAGATTTCGCCGCTAGATACCGCCCAAAGCGATCGTCTATTGTTTATTTTCGCGCTAGGAGCTGTCATTGGGGGACGTATTGGCTACTGCCTTTTTTATAATCTTGATCACTTCATTCAGGATCCGCTCATTGCCTTCCGTGTTTGGGCGGGCGGCATGGCGAGCCATGGGGGTTTCCTTGGAGCTATTTTGGCGTTGTTTTATTTTGCGTGGCGTTACCACTGCGATGTATTTTGGATTGCGGACCTTTTTGCCGCCACCATTCCGCTATGTCTTGGTTTAGGGCGATTAGGCAACTTCATTAATTCAGAACTCGTCGGACGCGTTACAGAGGTCCCTTGGGGCGTTATCTTCCCCCGTGTTGACCCCTTTGTTCGCCACCCATCGCAATTATATGAGGCTTTTCTTGAAGGATTTTCCCTCTTCATTGTTCTTCAAATTTTGCTTTATAGGCAGTACAGTACGACAAAATTGTGGGTATGGCGTTCTGGGACCATTAGCGGTATTTTTCTCATTGGATACGCGTTGATGCGGATCATTGGTGAGATGTTTCGAGAGCCTGATGCTCCGCTCATTTTTGGAATGACACGGGGACAGTATTACAGCCTCTACCTGTTTCTTTTAGGCGTTGTGTTGTTGTACCTACGTCGGCCGAAAACTTCAATATCTCCACGCGAGCCATAATAGGCTTGTCCTTTTCGCACAAAAGTTACGTTTTCATTCATGGTTCAGGAGCGTGCGTCGTACGATTTTCAAAAAATTGAGCCATTTTGGCAAAAAAAGTGGCTCGAGGAAAAGACTTTTTGCGCACAGGATGGCAATGGAGAAAAATATTATGCCCTAGATATGTTTCCCTATCCCTCAGGAGCAGGGTTACATATCGGCCATCCCGAGGGCTATACCGCGTCGGACATTTTAGCGCGCTATAAGTGGGCAAAGGGATATAACGTTTTGCACCCAATGGGGTGGGATGCGTTTGGGCTCCCGGCAGAGCAACATGCGATCGCGACTGGTAAACACCCTTCGATTAATACGGCGGCAAACATCGATCGCTTCCGTGCTCAGATTCAATCGCTAGGGTTTGCAATTGATTGGGATCGCGAAGTCGACACGACGTCACCCGATTACTACCGATGGACGCAGTGGATCTTTTTGCAATTGTTTAAGCACGGTCTTGCGTATGTTGGTGATAAGCCGGTGTGGTGGTGCCCTGAGCTACGGGCAGTGCTGTCCAATGAAGAGGTTATTGATGGAAAATCAGAGCGCGGTGAGTTCCCTGTCGAGCGGCGTAATTTACGGCAGTGGGTTTTGCGAATTACCCGTTATGCTGACCGTCTCTTAGAGGGGCTCAACGATCTCGATTGGCCGGATTCGACTAAGCGGCAACAGATTGAATGGATTGGGCGTTCGGAAGGCGCGGAGGTCGATTTTGAAGTTGTTGGATATCCTCAAGAAAAAATCTCGGTTTATACCACACGTCCAGACACGCTTTATGGGGCAACGTTTTTAGTCATTGCCCCGGAGCATCCATTGGCACCGAAAATTACGAGTGCAGAACAACGGCAGGCAGTCGATGCTTATGCCGAGCAAACGAAGCATAAGAGCGATTTGGAGCGCACGGGCCTCGCTAAAGATAAAACCGGTGTGTTCTCGGGAAGCTACGCATGCAATCCGTTGAATGGTCGCGAAATTCCGATTTGGATCGCCGATTATGTTTTGATTTCCTATGGCACGGGAGCGATTATGGCGGTACCGGCACATGATGAGCGCGATTACGCCTTCGCCAAGGAATTTCATTTGCCCATTATCCCGGTCATTCAACCTGAAGATCCGAGCCAAGCGCCTAAAAATCAGGCCTACATTGCAGAGGGTGTGATGATCAATTCCGGGCCTTGTAACGGTCTCACGAGCGAGGAGGCAAAAAAGAAGGTAATTGAGATTTTAGAGGAACAGGGTTGCGGACATCGCGCGATCCAATATAAGCTCCGCGATTGGCTGTTTTCTCGTCAACGTTATTGGGGCGAACCGATTCCGATTTTGTGGATTGAGCGCGCAGCGTATGATCAGGCGCTCCAGAGCGGGAAGGCGTATTTTAAGGATGACGTTCCTCAAGAAGCGGTTAGTTACACGAAAGATGGTATCGAGTGGTGCGCGATCCCGGTACCATGGGATCAGTTGCCGCTCAAGCTGCCCGAGGTGACATCATATCTACCATCAGACAGCGGTGAAAGTCCGTTAGCGAATGCCCAGGATTGGCTCCATGTCTATGTTGATCTGCATACCGGTGCGATCTCGCAAAATCCCGGCGAGAGAGAAGTACCGGCAACACGTGAGACCAATACAATGCCTCAGTGGGCCGGTTCATGCTGGTACTACTTGCGCTATCTTTCACCTCATGAAGAAGCGGCACTAGTTGATCCAGAGGCGGAAGCTTATTGGGAGTGTCCAGATTTTTACATCGGTGGTGCCGAGCATGCTGTGTTGCACTTACTTTATGCACGGTTTTGGCATCAGTTTTTGTACGATATTGGTGCAATCAAAGCTTCGAAGGAGCCCTTTCCAAAACTCTATCATCAAGGGATTATTTTAGGGAGCGATGGTAGCAAGATGTCGAAGAGTCGAGGTAATGTCATCAATCCGGATGATATCGTCCAACAGTACGGTGCGGACTCTCTGCGCCTTTATGAAATGTTTTTGGGGCCACTGAACGCGATGAAGCCGTGGAGCGAGCGCGGTATTGAGGGTGTTCACCGCTTTTTGAAAAAAGTATGGGCGATGTACATTGATGTAAATGGGGAAACAAAGCCATTTATCGATGTTCCAGTGCCTGAAGTTGAGCAAAGTATCAATGAGACGATCGAGAAAGTGACAAACGATATCGAGATGCTCCAGTTCAATACGGCAATTTCACAGATGATGATTTTTGTTAACAACGCGAAAAACTGTGGATTGACCCGGGACCAAGGAAAGCAATTTCTCCAACTCTTAGCACCGTTTGCACCCCATATTGCAGAAGAGCTATGGTATCGCATCGGTGAGCCATTTTCGATCGCACATGTACCGTGGCCAGTTGCTAAGACGGTAGAAAAATCCTCAATGCAAAAAATTGTTGTCCAGATCAACGGTAAGGTGCGTGGTGAACTGGAGGTTCCTTCTGGAACAGGGCAAGCGGCGGTCGAAGAAAAGGCGCAGGCACTATCTAAAATCGAACCCTATCTCCGCGATCGTAAAATCATCAAGAGGATCTATGTTCCTGGAAAAATTCTCAACATCGTCGTTGAGTAACGGTAATAAAAAGGGCCCTCAAAAGAGGACCTTTTATTTTTGAAAAATTAAATTGTTCTACTTTTTGATACGCTCACTCAACTGGCGGTCAAGTTTTTGGATGAGTAGATCGATGGATTTGTAGAGATCGTCACTCGCAGAGGACGCAATGATATCGGGACCTTGAATTTCAATATGCCCTTTGGCAACAAATTCTGTCGCAGGATCTTTTGTCGTTACGTGCTCGAGGTCGAAACGGATACGGATAATCCGTTCATCGCGACGGTAGAGCTTTTCGGCTTTTTCCGTAACGATTTGTTTTAGTGCCTCGGTGAGGTCGAGATGCACCCCAGAGATAATGATGTCTCTATCCATAAATTCGCCTATTGGGCGCATCCTAAAGGGCTCGACTTTTTTGCAACCCTTTATATCAATTGCTGGTGGAATGCCGGGTCCTCTACTTTCAGTTCGTGAGCTTAGTATACGATTTAGAGATGTAGCGCAGCCGACGGTATCAGGGATCAGCTTCGATCTTTTTCCGAAAAAAACGTTAGCGCTCGTTGGGGGGAGCGGAAGTGGAAAAACACTCATTGCGACGAACTTGGTACGTCTATCTGACAATGTCGAAATCTCGGGAAAAATTCTCTTCAAGGGGCGCAATGTTTTAAATTTTTCCCCAAAAGATCTCGAGCAGTTGCGGCGCTGCGACCTGGCATATATTTTCCAAGAGCCCGCGTTGGCCCTGAATCCATCGTTAACGATTGGATATCAGTTGCGCGAAATCGTACAGGAGAAGGGGGCTGAGAAAAAGATGCAAACGATCTTGGAACATGTTGGATTTCAGGATATTTCGAGAATTTTACGTGCCTATCCGCACGAGCTCAGCGGAGGGATGCAACAGCGCGCGATGATTGCCCTGGCGTTAGTGAATAAACCCAAAATTCTCATCGCTGACGAGCCAACAACGGCGCTCGACGTTGTTTTACAAAAACAGATCCTCGATCTTATCCGTCGACTTCAACAGGATTTGGGTTTTGCATTGTTGTTGATTACCCATGATTTCGCACTCCTGCCTTCGCTTGCCGATGAAGTATGCGTAATTAACGCCGGAAAAATTATCGAACAAGGAACGCCGCAAGAAATTCTCAAACACCCGCAACAGGCCTATACCAGGAGCCTCGTCGAATCGATCTTTACGCTCCCGCGTGTTGTTTCATAAAACAAACTCCGGTGGCGCGGTAAGAACGACGAATTCTCCTTTGCATGGAGGAAGTTGTGACAAAAGGTCGCCGACGGTTCCCGTTAAGATGGTTTCGTGTAGTTTGGTGAGTTCTTTAGCGATTGAAATAACGCGCTGGGGCCCCATAACGTGCGCGATGTCTTGTAAAAATGCTTCGATGCGGTAACAGGATTCGTAAAAGATGAGCGTTGCTTCGAAATGCCGGAATTCTTCGAGCAATTGGAGACGCGCATGTTGTTTATGCCCCGGAAAACCTAAAAATAAAAAGCGATTTGTGGGCAACCCCGAGGCCGAGAGCGCAGTGATCGCAGCATTAGGTCCCGGAATCGGAACGACGGGAATGTGAATTTTTTGGCACTCACGGACAATACGGAATCCCGGATCACTGATCGTCGGTGTTCCTGCGTCACAGACCACGGCGAGATTTTTCCCATCGCGTAATTTTTGTACCAGATTGGCAACCTGTGTAGTTTCGTTGAGATCGTGATAGGCGATGAGATGGGCCGTAACGCCGATATTTTGGAAAACTTTTTTGGAAACACGCGTATCCTCGCATGCGATCGTCGTACAGTACCGCAACGTTTCGGCTACTCGGGGGGAAAGGTCGTTGAGATTCCCAATTGGTGTCGCAATAACAAAAAGCGTTCCAGTAGCCATTTAACAGAGTACAAAAGTTTTAATAAGAATAACTCCAAGTGGCAACGTTAGGACAAGGCTGTCGGTGAGGTCAAAGATACCGCCAATGCCTGGGATCGAATGCCCTGAATCTTTTACGTTAGCGAGACGCTTGAGTCCCGATTCGACGAGGTCAGAAATAAGGGAAAAAAACGATAGGATTGCTGCGACGATAATGGTCGCTGTCAGCGTAAAATCGTTTGGCCAAAGGTGACCGGAACAGTATCTGAAAATCACGCCAGCAGCGATGGAAAAGATCAACGATCCCAATAGTCCTTCGTAAGTTTTTTTCGGGCTAAATGCGGGTGCGATGTGATGTTTTCCGAAAAGACAACCGATGAGTAATCCGCCGACATCGGCGCATTTAACGACGACAATCATCCACATAACCAATAAGGTTGCAACGCTTTCAGAGCTATAGTAGAGTGGGCCATTTTTAATGAATTCGATCGGTAATGCAAATAAAACGGGTATGTAAACAAAACCAAAAAGCGTTGGAATGAGGGATTTTAAAATTGCCTCAGGAGTTTGTTTGAGAGTGATTGTTGTCGAGTATAGGACCAGAAGGAGGGTAATTGCGGCGACGGCGGAATTGATCGTGCTCAGTCCAACGGGTTGCGCGTAAACGTGGAGCAAAAAGAACGTTCCAAACAAAGTTGCCGTGTATTTGTACGGGCGGTTTCCCATTTGCTCCACGAGCTGGTAGAACTCGTATTGGGTAAGCGAGGCGGCAAAAATGAGGAGAAAAACGCCACCCGGTGTTCCCAAAATCGCTAAAACAGCGCCAATCAAGCTCCACAAAAAAATTGTACTCAAAGTGCGTCGGATCATTGTCCAAAATTCCGTTGTCGGTGTTGATATTCTAAAAGTGCGGCCTCAAAATCCTGTGACGAGAAATCGGGCCACCCCTGTTGAAGGAAAATAATTTCGGCATAAGCCGATTGTAACAGTAGAAAGTTACTCAAGCGCTGCTCTCCGGAAGTGCGAATCACCAAGTCGACATCGGGGAGTCCGCGAGTATCCAATTTTTCCCTTAATAACTCCCAAGTAATGTGTTCTTTTTCTAATTCTGTCAGTGACGCGATGGTTCGAATCAGTTCGTCGCGGCTGCCGTAGTTGATCGCAATCACAACGGTCAGCGCGTCGTTAGAGGCTGAAGCATTTTCCAGCGCTTGCATTTTCTCCTGTAACGTTGGGTTTAACACCGTCCGATTTCCAATAAACCGTATACGAATGGCATAACCTTGGATCCACCGACGAAAATGTTCAATAGAACGCCGAAAGAGGCCCATAAGGTAATTGATTTCAGCGGCGGAACGTTTCCAATTCTCTGTCGAAAATGCAAAAAACGAAAGATAGGGGATTTTATGACGGAGCGCAGCTTGTACGGCCTGAGTAACGGCATGAACCCCACGGCGATGGCCGAAAAACGTCGGTAGATGGTGCTGCTGTGCCCACCGGCGATTGCCGTCCATAATGATCGCGATATGTTTGGGGTTAGCCGGGTCCATCTTCTTCGTCAGCAAAGGGTAAGCGTTTCGGTTGTGATAGGCAATGGACAAAATTATTTATGATAAAAGGGATGACAACGCGCGAGACGCTGGAGAATAAGCCCACACGCTTTAGCCAAGGAATATTTTTTAAGGACACGTAGTGCAAACTCCGAGCAGGTGGGCGTAAAGCGACAACGACAATAAGGGCCAAATAATAACAACTTCACCGGTGAAAAAAACCGGTAAATGTGTACACAACCAATCATAAGGCGACGCATGAGTAAATTAACGCCCGCCAAAGAGCGAGGCGAGGTTGACCTTGGAACCTTTAACCTTTTTCATCACCGTTTGCATCTGTTTAAAGCTTTTGAGGAGTGCATTGACGTCTTGGACAGAGGTCCCCGAACCATGTGCGATCCGTAGCCGTCGCGAGCCATCGATGATCCCGGGGTTGGCACGCTCCTTGGGCGTCATCGAATAAATAATTGCCTCCGTTCGTTGAACACGGGTATTAGCTTCAGGTCCGAGATTGAGTTGGTGCATTCCCGGGAGGTGTTTGATGAGCGATTCGAGTGGCCCCATATTTTTAATCGACTGAAGCTGGCTCAGGAAATCGTTCATATCGAATTTTCCTTTTTTGAGCTTCTTTTCGAGTTCTTTTGCCTTGGTTTCATCGACCTGCTCTTGGGCTTTTTCGACGAGCGAAACTACGTCGCCCATTCCTAAGATTCGTTGCGCGATACGCTCGGAGTGGAAGATCTCAAATGCATCGAGTTTTTCGCCTGTACCGATATAGCGAATCGCAATGCCCGTTATTCCCTTCATCGAGAGCGCTGCGCCAGCCCGGGTGTCGCCATCGAGCTTGGTGAGGATAATTCCTGTTAACGGTAGTGCTTCGTGAAATTTTTGTGCAACATTCGCAGCCTCTTGGCCGAGCGCGCCATCGGCGACAAGAAAAACTTCCTGTGGCTGTACGGCCTTTTCAATTTGCTGTACCTCATGAATCAGGTCTTGATCGATCTGAAGACGTCCCGCAGTATCGAATAAAATGACATCATTCCCGCTTTCTTGGGCATTATGAAGTCCATCGCGGGCAATCTTAACCGCATCTTTCGTGTTACGGTCTGTGTAACAGGTAATGCCAACTTGCTGAGAGAGTTGCTCGAGCTGGTCAATAGCTGCCGGCCGATAGACGTCACACGCAACGGCAAGCGGCGAATTGAAGCCTTCTCTGTTTTTTAAAAAGCGCGCTAGCTTGGCGACTGTTGTTGTCTTTCCCGACCCATGAAGGCCGACGATGAGAATTTTTAGGGGACGCGCCGTATTGAGAGTAGGGGCTTCACATTTACCCAATAATGTAACGAGCTCGTCGTAAACGATTTTAATGAATTGTTGATCCGGTGTAACGCTTTGTAGCACTTCTTGCCCGAGGCATCGATCCCGAGTGCGTTGGATGAAGTTATTGGCAACGGTAAAATTAACATCGGCCGAAAGGAGCGCCGTGCGAATCTCGCCTAGGGCATCCGCGATATTTTTCTCAGAGAGCCTATGTGTGCCACGTAAAGTCCGGAAAACCTGGCTGAGTTTGTCGGTAATCGACTCAAACATAGTACTTTTGTCTAAAAATGCGGACTATCGGTGTCAAACGCGAATCCACCGTTGCCGGACGCATTCATAAAGCACGACGGCCGTAGCGGCGGAGACATTGAGCGAGTCCGAAATTCCCTGCTGTGGGATCCGAATCGTATGGGCTTGTTGGAGCCAGTGTTCGCTAACGCCGTGGCTTTCGGAGCCGACGAGGATCGCCACTGAATGTTGAAGGTTTTCTTCAAAGTAGAGCCGTTTTGCATGGGGAGTCGTGACAAAAGTAGTAACATGATGTCGTGCCGTAAAATCCAAAAATGCTTCCGTTGTCGCGTGATAAATTGGCATCGAAAAGACAGCTCCCTGGGAATTACGAATTACGTTGGGGTTAAAAATCTCCGTTGATTGATCGAGGACGATGATCGCATCGACGCCCGCTGATTCCGCGGTACGGACGATCGCGCCGAAGTTGCTAGGTTTTTCAATTCCCTCGGTAACGAGTAAAAATGCAGGGTTGCTAGGGGTAAAGTTGTTAAAATTTAGAGCAGTTGCAGTTCCAAGAGCCAATAATCCGTCACCGTGTTCCCGAAGGGAAATTTTAGAAAAGACCTCGGATGAAACCTCTGTTATGGGAATTCTTGCGTTTTCAAGTTGTGTTATGAGTGTCTGTTCGGATTCGCGTTCGGACCATAATTCAGGGCAAAATAACAATTCCCGGACGTAACCACCGGCC
>CAMWJR010000028.1 GCA_947174645.1 uncultured Verrucomicrobiota bacterium
AAGAAGGTGTAGATTTTATTGCCTAAGAATGCCTCTTGTTTGGCATCGCCGGATCGGTACCGTGCACTAATAACGCGGGTTTCGTCGACAAACAGCTTTCGCGAGAGCTCTTCTAATGTCAACGATGCGGAGCGGTTTGCACCTGCGTTATCTTGACAATCGTAGGCATTGGAACGCATATCCCAAGCGCCTTCTCCGATAATCACTCGGTTAGGACGTATCCCGGTCAAATCGGTAGCAGCCTCAAGTTCGGCGCGGATGTCGGCATCCGGATTGGGTGTTCCAGTCGTTCCCCACTTATACTGCTCCTTAACTGATACAGCATTCGCAGCTAAAGCGGATATCGCCCGACGTAATTCATTGCGATAGAGGCGTTGTAGCAGGAGTTGTACATAGCGTTCCCGCCAGTCGTCCCCGGCAACATCATCGTGATCGACACGAACAGTTAGACCTTTGTTGTATGTCTTGGACGTCACAGAGGTACCGGTAAACTCAACGCGCTTAAATGAAGATCCGATGGAACGAATATCGTCGGTCTCCGATAAGAAGGCCTCGTTAGGGTCAGCGATCTTGAACTCAAAACGTCGTGCAACAGGGACAACTGGCGCGATAAAGTTTAAGACTTCTTCGATTTCTTCTCGATCTTTCCATCCGACGGTAAAAGCGGTGAGAGGCTCTGAATAATGTGCTGCAGTAAAACGCGACTCATTTGCCGCACACACCGTCCCACAATCCTGAAAACCGTCATCTTTGGGCAAAACTTCATAGGTATTCATAAGTAAAAATCCAAAACGTTTAAGCAGTTACAGAGCATTGCGAAGGAAAGGACGTAAGCACCTCGACAGTACCACCACTTGCCGCCCCTGACAATGCGATTCCGATACACATATATTGACCTTCTTCCGTTGGTAGCGACGTCACGGTACCGTTATCACCTGGCATCAATAGATCTCCCGAAGTAATGGCGCCACTAGTGGTAATTTTCAGCGTATTTGAACATCCGAGAAGTGCGATATTGACCTCTTCGCCGGCCTGTGCCTCATCAGTTGTAACGCCAAAAGCGCAGTCGTTCGGTCCCGCATACATGACTTGATCACCGTTAGAGGGATCAATTTTAACCAATCGATACGCGGTCAACGCGGTTTGAGCATTTTTGGTCAAGCAATCTTCATGCGTTCCCAATGCCACATTTGATAGGATTTGAGTATCCATAAAATTAGAGCAAAAGCGCGATCTAAGTGTGCCCAAGGGCACCTTGTTTTTATTTTTTCCCATCTTTTTTTGATTTACAACAACACGGGCATACTCTGCCGAACGAAGTGCCACGCCGCGGTATAATCCTCTCCCGTCATTTGCATCCGCTCCCGGACACGTTTCAAAATATGGGTTTGCGAATCGGTCGGTTCGTGGCGATTTTCCAGGTGTTCTGTCTTTGAATGTGTATTGAGCGTCTGCGACTGTCCGAGCAGCTCATTGGAAGCGGCTTTCGGGTCTGCGATATAGCGTTCCTTCCACTCGTCGACTTCGGTACTCTGGATAAGACCTCGATTGAGTGCAAATTTCGCAAAGCGCTCACCGGAGGCGATCTTAGCATCCACAAGCGCAGCAGTTAGTTCTTTGATTTTTTGTTCCTGCTCGCACGCTAACTTATAGAACCGGTCGGACTCGGATTGGAGGTCTTTATTCGCTTCTTTCAGCGCTTCAATCGCTTCGGCATGTGCCCCGAGCTGTACGATTTGTTCCTTCCAATCGGGATCTTGAAAGCGAATATTTAAGGTTTTTTCTAGAAATGCTTGCAGCTCAATATCTTCCATTTCCTCCGGACACACTTGTGTTTCTTGGTTTGCAATTGCCTCTCCAGGAATATTGGGATTATTAGTAAGCCCCACGGAAATTAAACGGATCGGAGTGAGAAACCCATTTTCGCGTTTTGTTTCCCAGCGTGGCGATAAAAATTTAAAGAACGCATTTTGTAAAATTTCCTCCCCAGCGGTTGACCACTTCGGTAAGATCCAGATACCATCCTCGCGCGCCTCGAGATCCTGAACCCAAGCGTATGAGCGCGTATCACTATGTCCTGGGAGTTGCGAAAAATGCCGATCGTCGGGATGTCCGATATAAACGGGGATACCGCCAAATTTTCGTGCGAGACGCGCGCGGAGTGAACGGAACCGTTTTTGCATCTCAAGCGCCGCTGTGTAAGTTACCCGTTGGACACCATCCGCGTGCGGATAATCACCATAATCCACCAATTTCAACCATTGTTTTTCCATACTATGCCTTTTGTAAAACGCTTTCCTCGGCACTCGGCGTCGAGAGACCAAATTTTTCCCTCAAATCTTCGATCGCGATTGGCACCCCCATTTCATACAGCGCCCGATAAATCGAGATTTCATCCGCAGGATTTCCCGAAGTCGTGGTAACCAACCGGAAATAAGCCTTCTGCGCCACATCGCCAAACAAGTAGTGAATAATCTGGCTATCGACCTGCTCATTGAGGGTCTCCGAGATCATCTGCGCATCATCCTCGAGTAATATCGCAGCCTCATCGCCCTGTAAAGAAGCCCCAGCGCCAGAAGTACGCGAGAGTGTCGATAAATCTGATCCTCGCCAAAGTGCGACAATTGCACGGTCCATCCGGTCTACGATCCCAGGATACGGCAAATCGCCACGAGTCGATAAATCGATAGCCTCAATATTAGTTCCCTGCGACATTAGGGCACTAAACTCGGCACCGAAATCGGCGACTGCGTCACGCGCGGCCTCCCACTGGGCCGACCCCGGGAGCGCATTCGTCACGCCCTTAACACCGGGCATCCCGTTCCGCTCACAATAAACCAACCAATCACGCAATGGGAAATGCTTAAAGAGGTACGCGATCGATGTCGCCTCCATCAAACCCTCACCCACGGTAACCATCCACGCCCCTTTTTCCAGAGGAATTCCGCTCAGGGCAAAATCACTTTCCAAAAACCGCAATTGGCCCGTTGTATTTTCAAAAAACCAGAGAGGAACAAAGCGAAACGTCGCCGTTAACCGCGGAAATGGCAAGACGTCGAGTGCATCTTGTGCATGGAAAACCACTTCATGGACCGCATATTTTTTCCCGACGGCATCCATCATCTGTTTAATGAGTAGTGCAACGCCGCCCTGTTCATTTTTATCAAACGCATTGGTCGCCGACAGGTTGTTATAAAAGTATTCGAGCGCCTGTTTTTGTAAAACCGCCTCAGCAGACTGGTCTACGGTTAAGATCTCCCAATTGAGCCGCGCAACGGATTTTTTTCTTTTGGAGACAACGCATTGGACGACATCATCGCGATGCTCGATAGCCTCCCAAACCAACGCTGTTGCGTGGAGGTAACCCGATGCGAACTCGTCGAGCATCCGTGAGAGCGAATCCGGCGTCAATGACTTGATCGGATTAAATCGCGCACGCATCGAATGCTGCATTCGCGCGTCGGAAATTTGAGAAAATGTTTTCATGGTTTCTCGGTATGTTAACAAAAAAGGATCCGGTTGTTGCCGGCACATTGCCCGCGGCGTGAATTGCCAGTGCTAGGGCCCAAAAGCGGTCGGCATGCCCATACTCGCTTTGATCGGCCGCGAAGCGGATTTTTCCGGTAAATGTACTTTCGCGCTTCACTGCCCGTAAATCGGCACGAATCGCCTCACTCGCTGGGATTTTTATTTTGCGATCTTCGAACACGGAGCGCAGACGATACGCCAATTGCTCCTTGACGGCATTTGTAAACGTAACGCCCTCCACACGGTAGTTTCCAAACCGCTCAACCGCACGTTCCGCGAACTGCCGTCCAATTCCCGTCTGATCGATACAAGCTCTTCTTAAATTTGGGAGCGCCAGCAATTGGTAAAAAACCGCTTCCTGTTCTGAAAATGTTTTATTTTGGAGAACAATGACCTCTTTTGTCACCAGCGACGTTTCCACCGCCGCGAGAATCCAAAATACGGTACGATCCTCGGTGCGTCCAATATCCACTCCCATATAGAGGTCCGTTTGTGGTGGAATATCCGCTTCCTGTTCCGCTGCATCCACAAGCTCTGTCGGTAAAAAGATCGACTGATCCTCATACGGCTCACACATATACTCCTGCCGAAATGTCTCCGCATCCGGACACGATCGCCGAATAAAATCAAAATACTCCGCTGCATCCATATCACGAATCGGGTCATCGGGAAGCGCTTTTGCCTGTAATTTCGTTAAAAATCCCTCATCGAGCGCATCGGCAAGTGTTATCTTGTGATGGGAAAAATTTTTGGGATTTCCGTTTTGCGTAATCTCCTGAATGAGCTGATAGAAAAAATTATTCGATCCGCGGTGTGTCGAAATAATCTCCAGCTTGCCGCCCCAGGTGATCCCCGGATACGCCGCAGCGTACAGCAACCGCGGATTCGGGTGGAGTGCAAATTCATCAAGAACCCGCGTTCCACGCTTCCCCGCCTGAGCATCGGGACTCGAGGATAATGAATGGATCGCGCGATGGTTACTAAAGCGCAGCACCATTGTTCCCTGTTTTTTATCAGCAGCAATCACGGTTTGCCCGGAATACTGCGCTACGACATGTAAAATCTGGCTAAATTTCTGACAATCTTCCAGAAACAGCTTCGCTTGAACCTCGTCACGAGAGGCAACCCAAGCGTCGTACCGGCACTTTTGACAAGAATGTTCCCGAACGAGGTGGTACGCTGTTGCCATCGAAAGCCCGATTTGGCGCGACTTTTCGACGATTTTCAACCGAGCGGGATCGTTAATCCACCGCTGCTGATAGGGCAAGAAAAACTTTTCCTCGAAGTGCCTCATTGCTACATCAGATTCAGTTGCGATTGGATATGCTCGAGCACCTCTTCTGAGAGGCTTTGGAATCCGAGTTTAGGGTCGATTGCCTGCATATTGGCATAACAACCGATGAGCTTTTGCAGAGTAACGGGAGCGGTGCCGAGGTCGGCGAAGCTCAGGTGAGGGATTTCGCGGAGGAACTTTTTCCCGAGTGCGAGCAGCGCCGCCGTCAGCGTTATTTGAATTTGAACGGCACTATGGGCCAACTGTTCTCGAGCATCCATCCAATCGCAACGCTGTAACGAGAGCAACTTTGAAGCGTCTCTCGCCACAACGGTCCCGATTCTACCATGGAATTACCGCCCGTAAACAGATGCGTTGGCTCCGTTGGATCGTAAGACTCTGTTGGTTACGTTGGATAAATTTCAGATTCTTATCCTCTTAGCGCCGTTGCAAAATAATTACAGACGTTAACCTCATTCCATTCCCTTTACTTCCGCTCAAATTACTACTCTCCTCTAAGAATCATTTCGGCGATTTTGAAACTTCTTTCAAACTCTCATTTTCTACTCTGAGGCTCTTATTCTCCTCTTTAAGTCTTTCGTTTTCCTCTTTAAGCGCTTTAATAGCCTGCTCGTCTGACTGTTTAAGATGTTCCAGTTCATCGTATTTTAAGAGGAAACGCTCCATTACTGCGCTACTTCTCTCTAATTGCTTGAATACTCGTTCAAATGTTGTAGCTTTTTTAAGTGCAGACACCCGATCCTTGTAGACATCCATAATAGAAAACTTTTCGCAACGAGGAAACCCTAAAGCGCCTATTTTCATCTGCAGCAAAATGGTATCCATATACTTTCCTTTTTCATCGGTATTGCTCTCATCTGGGGTTTCTTCGCTTTTAACGATCACCGGGAAGGATTGTGCGGCAGCATCCCCTTTTTCGGTCTGGTACAAAATCATACAATTATCCTCTCTTCTCACTAAAGGCATCATATGTCCAACCAAATTCCATCGCTCCTCTCCTTCGATAATTTCGGAGACACCAACTTTACAAGACAGAACATTCAATTCAATCTTCGGGCATCCTTTTTTATAAAAAAGTCGATGATTATCAATCAACTTAATGTAAACGTTACCAGACACCGGATTTTCTCTGTAAGGACCTGTCTCGGCCTTATTAGAGATTTCTTGGTAGTCATTTAATGTATATCGGTCACAAAATAACATTCCATCCTCCTCATCAGGATCCTGCAACATTCCCAAAACTACCCGACATCTAAAACTCAGCCCTTCCTTGTCTTTTATGTCGCTTATTTCTTTTTTTACAAATTTATACCATTCTTGTGCACAATAAGTTTCGCTACTTTCCTTTGTTTTTGCACTGCGGCACAAATCTGCCATAATAGCCTCAAGTTGTGTGAGAGCAAATACCAAACCTTCCTTATCGCACGAGGGATTTTCGTACCATTGAGAAATTTCTTTTAGGCGCTCTTTATCAGAAGGAGACCCAGAGAATGCAAGACGAATGCCATCCCGCATATTCTCTTCTATAACTTTTTTCCCCTTCTCAAAATCATTCTCATCGATTTCAAGCCCTTTCATCTGGATATTTGCAAGCTCATCCGCACCCAGAGCACGAAAAAATTGTCTCAATAATATCTGTTCATTTTCATTTAAAGATCCCAAATCAAACGACGAACGCTGAATAATTGGGTTGCCTTCTTCGTTAAAATCGATCGACAGAATGTACTTTTGACTGATTTTTGCTAAATTTTCCAATACATTCACAAAGTCATCGCGTAATCTATTGATTTTTTCTTCCTTTACTACAATAACCTGTTCCCCTCGATGTTTAGCAAGCTCAATCGCCGCTGCTACTGAAGCAAAAACGCAACCATTTTTTCTTCCGCCATAAATCTCAATTGTATGAAACCGATACGGATCATCCTCTCCTACCTGAACCTCCACATCCTTATGTTGCTTCGGAGCGATATTGATTTCCTGAATATCTTGATCAGCTGAAAATGTAGCTGACCTCGAAGGTGCAGCTCCATGCAGAACGCTTACTAAACACAAAAACGATGCTGCAAGCGCATTGCCCAAACATTTACACCCCTTTCGGGTTCCACAATTACTTTTACTAGTCACAGATGGTCTGTCAATCGCCGTCTCAAACAAAAGTCAAGTCTTTTTATAAAATTTATTTAAGCATCCCAACACGGCTGCCCGAGTAGGATTCGAACCTACGACCAAGTGATTAACAGTCACCTGCTCTACCGCTGAGCTATCGGGCATCGAGACGCCCCCAGTAGAATTTTCCAGCCCGCGATGTCAATCCATTATCGGCAAATATAAACGATATAATTTCCCGTCCTTTTTGGTGGCGATATACCAAAAGTGATTGATATTAAAGCTCTTCCAGGGGACAAAACTTGCTCCATTCTCCATTTTTTTTATTATTCTTGTCAAGGATGAGGAAGAAAAGAGATGCCCCACAAGCGCCGGTACCGCTCAAAATTTGCATGCTGACGCCGGAGTATGCACCATTTGCGAAGGTCGGGGGCTTGGGTGATTGTGTGGCGTCGCTTTCACGTTACATCGCACAACTGGGATACGAGGTTAAGGTGGTTTTACCCAAATATTCCACATTTTCACTGCCATCGTCAGTGATTGAACACCCTCAGCCGATGATTGTCAATATGGGTTATGGGATCGAATTCGCTAAGGTTTGGGAACTCAAAGAGGACAATTTATCCGTTTATTTTTTGGAATTCGACCGCTATTTTAATCGCAACGGTATTTACGCAGACCGGCATGGGGATTTTGGCGATAATCATGAGCGCTTTGCGTTCCTTGCGCGTGCGGCGATCGATCTTTGCTACTACCTCAATTGGATCCCAGATATTTTTCATGGGCACGATTGGACCGCCGGACTCCTTCCGGTGCTCCTCGATACCGTTGAACGCGGGCGTCCCCTCGAACGCAGCGGCTCCGTCTTTACGATTCACAATCTCCAGCATCACGGCTATGCGCCCCACTCGGTCTTATCGTTTTTAGGCATTCCAGACCATGTTTTTCGGCCCGATGGCGTCGAGGCTTTCGGTCAAGTCAATATGATGAAAGCGGGACTGTATTTTTCCACCAAACTCACAACCGTCAGCGAAAATTACGCGAAAGAGATCCAGACGCCGCATTTTGGTTTTGGTCTCGATTCGGTGTTAAAGTTTCGTGCAGGTGACCTTATTGGAATCCGTAATGGGATTGATGAAACGCTTTGGTCTCCCGAACACGACCCGTTGATTATGCATCACTTTTCCCAAAATGATTTTAGAGGAAAAGCGCAATGTAAAGCCGAATTGCAGCACTACTGCCGTCTCCCAGAAGATCCGACGATTCCGATTTTTTCAGTCATCGCACGCCTTTACGAGCAAAAGGGATTAGACTATTTGGTCCGCATCCTTGAGAGCGTCTTGGGGCAGATGCGTCTACAGTTTGTATTATTAGGCAGTGGCGATCACGAGCTAGAATCGCAATTCATCCATATTGCGCGGCACCACCAGGATCAGGCTTTTATTTACATAGGCTACAACGAACCTCTGGCTCATCTCATCGAGGCCGGGAGCGATTTTTTCTTGATGCCCAGCCGATTCGAACCCTGCGGACTTAATCAGATGTATTCGATGCGTTACGGGACACTGCCGATTGCACATGCCACAGGAGGCCTCACCGATACAATTACCACTTACGGCGAACACCCCGGTACGGGTTTTCTTTTTGACGATCTCTCGGAGTCCGCTCTATTTCACGCCATCGGCAAAGCGAATGCGCTTTACTACGATCAACCGGAGGTTATTTTAGCGATGCGGCGAAAGGCGATGGAACAAGATTTTTCGTGGAAGACATCCGCAGAACGTTATGTCGATGTCTATCGGTGGGCACAAAAATACTGATCTGCCTTGCGAATACAGCCGACCTCATTACAATTAGGGCGAAGTCGGTATGGATCTGAAGAACAAAAAATCGAGCGGATTAACACTCGTTGAACTCCTATTGGCGATTGCGATCGTCGCGATTTTAGCAGCAGTGACAACGGTGGGAAAATTTCCAAGCGCCGAAGAATTGAGGATCAAAAAACCGGAAGATGCGATGCGCGAGGTCCTTTACGAAGCCCGTAAACTCGCGGTCCGTTACGGCCGACCGATGCGTATTCATGTTTACGATAATGCCGCTACGCTCAACATTGCGGAGCTTTTTTTAGGCGCAAATTCTGGAAATAGCTTGGCCAATGCCTCGGATCCCGAGGAGTGCAAAAACGTCGCCAAATTTATCAATGAAATCGCGTCTCTCCGACAATCCATTACCGAACAAACGTTATCGAGCATCACAACCAATGTTACAACACGCACTCCTCTGATGCTTGTCACAGATGAAACTAACCGGATCGTCTTAGATCACGGCGCTGTCGTTTACTGCCGAATCCAAAATCCTCAGCAAAATAATCAAAATATCGAAGCGACCATTAGCAGCGATCATCAATTTTTTGCACCGGCGCTTACAACAACGACCTCTGAAGGCCAATCTTATTCGGCATCACGCAGTCACGCGCGTCCTTATATGACGCTCTACCCCACCGGTGTTGGAGAACACGTCGAATTCCTTGCGGACCGCTGGGGGCCTGCTGGTAGCAAATTTGAGATCACCACCCTTGGAGCGATCCAACAG
>CAMWJR010000029.1 GCA_947174645.1 uncultured Verrucomicrobiota bacterium
GCCTTGGAGTTGATCTGCATTCCTGGCTTCAGGGCCTCTTCTCCCGCCCTCCACTGATCGCCCAACCCAAGAACACTTTTTTCAAACGCATCTATTTTCCCCTGATGCTCGGCGATGTTCTTTGAAATTTTCTGATAGTCTTGATCGCTTAAACCCTGCTTTTTTAAAAATTCCAACTTCTCATTAAGATGTCTAAATTGCTTTTGACAACCGTTTAACTGCTCCCCGAATCTGCAAGCTTTCTCTTGATAATCCGACAGACTAGAGCGCAGTTTACCTGCTTCCCTGTGCATATCCGCTACACTTTTGCAATCTTGCTTTTTAAAATCGGCTTTTACCATGTTTCGGCCAACAAGCCGAGGGTTCCAGCTATAATTACTCTTATCCGCATACAGCCTCACTGCATCCGTAATTTCACGCTTAATACCTTCATACTTATCGTTTTGAAAGAGAGCGGAGACAATTTGCTCCATGAACTTGCGTGCAACATTAGTTTTGCTGGCATCACCCTCTATCCCCGCACGTATCCTTGCTGCGTTTAGCTGGCTAATGTAACGATCATTTGGCAAGTTGGGATCAGGATTAAAAGTTCCCAATTTCATGCTCCGAGTGTAACGTTTTCCGAATACATGTAAATCAACAATTAATTTATTTACACTTTAAAAGTTAACCCGCAAGAAACACAAAGGCAATTCCTCTCCAGAGGTCTAGAGGGAGAACCTTATTGATATACAACGAATGTAGAATGCTGTTTGATTGCCTCAATTTCTACATCTTAATCGAAGATGTAGCCTGCCATACACTGGTAATTACACTCAAGGGCGCCGACGAAGGCACAGCCCATCGCTATGGCCGTAACTGCGCTCGACATCATATTGAGGTCGTTGATTAGATCCCCGTGGTATTTTTAAATGCTTTTGGGAAAACCGTAATCAGTCGATGATACTTTTCAATGGGGAATTTTAACTCACTATCGGGCATTGAGATTCCTCTAACGGCGATCCTTAAAACCCCACGAGGAGTTCTACCTAGTTGGAATCTTTTAAAACCCTTATTTTCATACTGAGACTTTATGTCGTACTAATTGTCTAACGTCTCCTTAATCTCTTGGCATACTCTATGGAATGCTTCATAGTTTTGAGCAAAATTCTTATTTGTCGTATCCAAGCTCGCGATGTTATCAGTGTATACCTGTGTAATCTTTTGTTTACTTTGCTCGATACGCCCCTGCAATTGCCCCAAATTACCCCAAAGTTTCTGATTTTCAGTCGATTTTAAGTCACCTTTACCTAAATGTTCAAACGCGGTGAGGGTTTTTGCGAATGTTGCAGTATAGCCGATTGATCGATCAATTTGAGCCTTATCCCGATCAATCAAAATTCGACACCCCTCTGGCGTCTTTAGTAATTCCGTTTCTAGGGCGTTCAGCTTGTCTATACACGCCTGTTGCAACAATTCAATATTTGCGCTGTTGCTTTGGACCCTTGCTGAATCGCTTTTAAACTGTTTGTGGGCTTCTGTAAACTTTTGTATGGCCTCGCGATCGCTCGCTACATCGGCCTGTGAGAATGTACTTACGGCATTGTTGAACGTGTCGGCAACAGTCTTGAATTGATTGCTTGTTGCCTTGATACCCGCTTGTAAATCATTGGCGGCTTTGACGAAAGCATCGTAAAAATTTTTGGCATTGTCGGGCAATTTTTGGCCGTCAGGTAGGTTATCGATGGCTTCTTTAAAACATTCCTCAGTTTGAACGTGTTGTGCATGTTCCGCATTAGCCTTTTCTACATTGGTCTCGATTGCTGCATTGAATGCGTTGAGCTGCCCCATCGAAGCGATTGAAGCACTGTCTCGCAGCCTTGATAATGATTGCTTTTCATCTCTCCCTTGGGGGGCACGTTGACTCAGCCAATTAATATCCCTATCCATATCCTTGCGGAATTTCGCAATATCCTGAATACTTCCCGAATCGCCACTTTTCAGCTGCTCAAGTTGACCTTCGTACTCTTTTATGGTTTTCTCAACTACCAAAGCAAATTCCTGACGGGTTTCAGTTTTATACGTCTCCAACTCATCATATTTCTCTTTTAAGGCTTTCCGAAAATCCGAATCACCATCGTCTAAAGTTTCAAATGCCTTAAGTGCAGCTTCATGATGGGCACAAATTTCATCAAATTTTTTATTCCATTCTTCTTGTTTAGCTTTAAATCGGTCAAGCTTTGCCTGTGGCAGTGATTGGGCGTACTGCTTGAGCTCGCTGAGTGACGTTTCAGCACTTTGGGAGGCTTCTTCTGTTTTCGATACTGTGCTATTGAACAACTCATTCAATTTGCCAGTGTTATTTTCTATCTCTTCAAAGAACTTAGAAACTTCCTGAAAATCTGGTGATTTTTCAAAATCTTTGCTTGGTTTGGCGTGTCTTAGTCGACTAATGGCATTCTCTATACCTTGGAGCGGATTCGCGAAATCTGAAGGTTCCCTATAAGCGGCATTGTCAAGATCTATAACTGCTCCACGTTGCGCCTCTCTCAGATTTGCGCGCCCCGCTTTTAGTTGATCTTGTAACTGCGCTCTTTTCTCCGGGGCGGGTTCGTTTCCAATAAGCTTTTCAAGTTCGTTGAACTCCGCTGTCATGAGTTCGCACTTCTGTGATAATTCCGCCTCATATTGTTCTCTGAGACCATTGATTTGCTCATAGCATCGATTTAACTTTGTCTGGAAAGCATTACATATTTGATCATGCCTGTTCTTAAGGTCCGCTTGATATTTTGCCTCTATTGCTTCGGCCTCTTGTTTCGACGCAAGATACATTTTTGCATCCTGAAGAATTTCTTTCTGGTACTTTATTTCTCGTTTTCCCGTTTCTGTATCGAGTCCCTGGAGTTTGGCACACGTCACAAGCAATTTCCTAAACTTTTCCCCTTCAAAGGAATTTTCTTTGATTAGCCTTTCGGCTTCTTTCTTTTGCTTGTAAGTAGTGAATAATCCAACCTTTTCACCCTTATTTCCCATTAGAATCTTTGCCGCATGGCGATTACTAATTTGATATCCCCCTTCGAGCCTGAGTACCATACTCCAAGTATAGCATTATACGATAATTTGTAAAAAAAAAAAAAAAAAAACCGGTTTACGGGAAATTTTGGTAATTTCTCGCCTAATAGCCTTAAGTCCCAGACCAACCGTTAAACACCTCACTTCGGCAAAAGAGGTGAGTGCTCATATAAATAACAGCAAAGATTAAACCGACCGTTTAAATAATAATCCGCCCTTGACTAAAACTCTCCAGCTTTGAAAATCTCTCATAGCTGCCGTCCACTCTTAAGACGCCTATTCTGGCAACGGCGTGGAATTTTTTCCAAGGTAGGTCTTCAATTTGAGCGTTCATTAATTCATCTGCCCGCTCCATCCAATTATTCAATTGGTTGCGTAAATTTTCCATTTTTGAGAGTCCTTTTTCAAATTGGCCAGAGTCACTGCTATCGTATGTCAAAGTCTCGATTTCTTCCAGCAACGGTTTCAGGTACTGGACCAACTCATCACACCGGTTATCACCTAGCCAGAGGTCATTGAAAGCTCTTATTTGTTCCGTGATTTCTTGCAACAATTCTTTTTTCTTTTGTAGCAGCGCTGTAGATCCTTAGACACCCTCTGGGTTGACAACGTCTATTTTGCTGACGTCTTCATCTTCCGGGAGAACCGTCAATCATAACACTGTCCTTGCCTGAAACATCCGCACTATTACTGACTCCATCATCAGGTTCCTTCGATAATCGGTTAGCCATTTCATCAAAGAAGTCTTCCACATCTTCTAACGGTAAACTGACATTATCCGCTTTACTGCCCATTAATTTCCCTTTTTGAGACGCCGCCTTCATTTGTTCAATGTATCCCTTTTGAGGCACAAAATCGTCATCAAGTTGGTCAAATGGGTCATTTACAGGTAGATTGAAGAGGTCGCTCACACTGGAATTTACGTATGGATTGGCATATGGACTTTCGAATTCGGCGTTAATACTAGGATCATGTCTAGCACTGTCTGTGTAATTGGCAAAGTCGACAAACCCAGGACAGGGATACCCTGAATGCTGATTTTCTTCGTTTCGGTTAATGCCCTCCGGATTCTCGTCATATCTCTTTATATTTTTATATTCTTGCTCTGAAAATAGAATTTTAGAACCGAAAAATTTTCTTGGTTGAATAACAAAAGCTCCACGCCGTCCATACTCATCCAAATCGTCCCGTCTCATCCTCCGGACATCCTCGCCTTTAATGAGCTTTCTGGCATTTCCAAGCTGTTTAAGTACCTCAAATGGACCAATTTTATCCCCATCTAAAATCTTTTTGGCAACCAACAATTTCGCGACTTGCCATGCACTTACATTTCTGCCGTTGACTTCAAATCCCATTTCTCGAGTATAGCATTATACGGCAATTTGTAAAAAAAAACGCTTTACAGGAAATTTTTGTAATCTCTCACCTGGTGACACCAGATTTCAGGCCATTAAAAAGCAGATACTTCTCTCGCAGAAGCAAAGTTAGTTCTTTTCAAAACAAGCAGTTAGCGGGATGCTCGCAGAACAGATCTGCGCCTACCTACATCTTAATCGACGATGTAACCTGCAATACACTGGTAATCACACTTAGGGCGAGGATTGCGACGCCGACGAAGGCACAGCCCATCGCGATGGCCGTTACTGCACTCGACATCATGTTGAGATCGTTGATCAAGTCACCGTGGTACTTCTTGTAGACACTTTTTAGGGAACCAGCAAGATCTCCTGTGTTTTCACCCATCGATAGAAGATCTAATGCAAGGTCGGGCATCACGCCGTAGGTCTCAAACGCTTGCGTCATCGAGGCCCCGTTCATCACCGCTTCCTTCGCTTCAATAAAACGTTGCCGAAAATAGCGGTTCGCAGACGCATTCTTCGCCAGCTCCATCGCCTCTGTCGTGTTGATCCCACTGCCTAAAAGTGTCGCCAGTAGATTCGAGGTCTGACAGTAAAAGTTTTCTTTGATAATCATGCCTACAATCGGTATCCGTAATACCCAGTAGTCCAGATTGTAGCGCCCCTTCGGCGTGTTCCGATAGGCTAGCGTTACGCCGATAATACTAATGATCGATAGGAGAATTGCCCACCAGTATTGCCCCGCTACCTTCGACGCGTCGATGAGGTATTTCGTCATCTGCGGGAGATCGCCGCCAAGCGATTTGAGCATGCTCTCAAGCTTCGGCATGATGAAAATAAGAAATACTAAGCCAACTACAATCCCAACCGTACAGACCGTCGCCGGATATGCCATCCCAGAAATGAATTTCTTCTTCAACTGCTCCTTCGTCTCTAGAAATTCAATCAAATTCGTAATCACAGAAATGAGGTTGCCCGTCTTTTCTCCCGCTTCTACCATGCAAACCGTGTTCTCATTGAAAATGTCCGGAAAGTTCCGCATCGCTTGCGCAATCGTCTTCCCTTCACATACGTCTTTGTGAATCGTTTCCGCTAAAACCTGCTCCTGCGGGTCCTTTAAACGCTTCCGCATCGTCCGTATCGCATCCCCAATCGGAAGCCCTCCACCGTGTAATTGTAAAAACTTTTGAAGAAAACTCAGCGCAATCTTACTCTTGCTCTTCTGAAAAAGCTGAAACTTAAACGAACTCTTCGTAGTCCCGGTGTCTTCCGTAATCGCGGAAACCCGTATGCCACGACTTTGTAGACTGAGAATCGCTGACTTGCGATCCGCTGCCTCGACCGTCCCTGACGTCGTACGCCCTGTCGCCCCGTCCGTTCCTTTGTAGGAAAATTTCACAAGGCCGATTGTATCAAATCACCCCCGTATGGCAATGGTAAAAAACCTTGCCCATGATCCTACTCCGACTTAGCTCGTGGTATGGCAATTTTAGCGGTCGAGGACCTATGTGTGACGGTCCAAGATCAAGTCGTTTTATCGCATTGTAACCTCGAACTCCCCGAAGGTATTTGGCATGCACTGATGGGGAAAAATGGTATGGGGAAAAGTTCGCTGGTACGGACAATCGCCGGACATCCAAGCTATACCGTAACCTCAGGAACGATCTATCTCCGTAACGAAGATATTACCCATCTCCCTCCCGAAGAACGTGCCCGACGGGGACTCTTTTTATCCTACCAAAACCCGGTTGAAATTCCCGGTGTTTCTGTGGCGACTTTCTTACGGACCGCGCTCGATGCACAAGGCAAACATCTCCCGATTAAAGCATTTTACGAACACCTAAACCAATCCCTAGATACCGTTGGACTCGACCGGAGCTTTGCGTCACGCGCCATTAATGTCGACTTTTCCGGCGGTGAAAAAAAGCGCTGCGAAATGCTCCAAATCCTCATACTCCAACCATCGGTCATCCTTCTCGATGAAATCGATAGCGGTCTCGATATCGATGCGATCCAGACCATTGCACACTGCTTACCCCAAGCATCCGGCCTCATCATAACACACCAAAAAAAGTTCCTCGATCTTATACAACCGGAAAAGATTCACATCATGGAACACGGAACGATCACACGCTCGGGTGGAATTACACTGCTCGATACCCTCGAACACCAGGGTTATGCCGGACTTGAAGAACGATGAAAGACGAAAACCACGACTTCCATTATGAGGTCGACTATATCCATAACGCCGGTACTGGGCTCAACGAAGATACCATTCGCTACATCAGCCAGGCCAAAAACGAACCTCAATGGCTCTTAGACTTTCGTCTCCATGCCCTACGCGTTTTCCAAAAGCTTCCGATGCCGACCTGGATTCCTCCGATCGACTTCGACAACATCCAGTACTACCTTTCTCCCCAAAAACAAACACAACGCTCCTGGGACGATGTACCCGAAGAAGTCAAAAACACATTCGATCGCCTAGGGATTCCCGAACGTGAACGGAAGTTTCTCGCAGGTGTAGAAGCGCAATTTGATAGCGAAACGGCCTACGCTCGCTTACAGGAATTTTTAACCAAAGACGGCGTCATTTTTGTCGATTCAAACACCGGATTACAGCAATATCCCGATATTTTTCGCCCCTATTTTGCCTCACTCGTTCCCGTCGAGGATAACAAATTCAGTGCTCTCAATAGCGCGGTATTTAGTGGTGGTAGTTTCATTTATGTTCCACCAGGGGAAAAACTCAAACAGCCCCTTCAGGCCTACTTTCGCATCAACGCCCAACGCTTCGGGCAGTTTGAACGCACGCTTATCATTGTTGACCATGACGCTGAACTCCTCTACATGGAAGGCTGTACTGCTCCAACATTTGAGTCTGCTGCACTTCATTCTGCTGTTGTGGAGGTAATAGCGCTTCCGGGTGCAAAAGTCCAATACATCACCGTCCAAAACTGGTCGAGCAACGTCTTTAATCTCGTTACCAAACGCAGCACTGCACACGCCAACGCCGAAATTCGCTGGATCGACTGCAACATCGGCTCTCGCATTACCGCTAAATACCCCGCGATTCTTCTAGCTGGCGAGCGTGCCCGTGGGGAAATTCTCTCGATTGCCCTCGCGACAGACAACCAAGTTCAAGACACCGGCGCGAAGATGATTCACCGCGCAAACAGCACGACCTCCAATATCGTTTCAAAATCAGTTTCCAAGCACCACGGCCTCGCGACCTACCGTGGTCTCGTCGACATCGCTCCAAACCTTCAAGGCTGCCGCAACCGAACACGCTGCGACGCCCTTTTAATCGACACCGACAGCCGCAGCGACACCTATCCGCGCATTACGATTACCGGCGATCAAAACCAAGTCGAACACGAAGCCAGCGTCTCAAAGGTCGACGAAGAGCGTCTGCTTTATCTTCGCCAACGTGGCCTCGACGAGCATCAATCCACCAGCCTCTGTGTCAACGGCTTTGTCAACGACCTCATCCGAGAATTCCCCCTCGAATACAGCGTCGAGCTACGAAGACTGATTGATGCGGTTGTATAGAGGAGATAGCAACAAGGCTCAGACCTCGAATGACTTCCGGGGTCGTGTCAGATCCGTGTTATTTTACATCCTAGAAAGAAAACAATCCTCATCATCGTAGAGATCATCAAAGATCCACCCACCGGGTTGTATAGAAAGACGGATTCTCAATTGCCGCCATTCGTCGTCACTTAGATTTTTCATCCAGTGCCCTCCAGAGCCATTTTGAATCATTTGCAACCTTGTACGACCTTTGTCATCCAAAAGTTGGGTCCATTCTGCGGCATCTGCTGTCTCCAAGATAAAGAGTAACCGTGAGATTTCTTCATCCGTCAAGAGATCCCATAACCGCAAACGCTCTGGATTTCTTAAACTCCTCAACAATTTCTCATGTCCATCATCATCCAAAACAAGGAATAGCAGCCTAGCCTCGCTATTCGTTAAGTTATGAAATAATATGGCTAATCTCCCACGTTCATACCAATAAAGACTGTCAAACAATGAAACAAGTTCGTCATTACTCAATCCTCGGAATAGCTGTATAAGCTCGCTATCGTTTAATCTATGAATCAGTTGTTGCCGCCCTTTAGCGTCTAAGGTGTGAAATAACCGTGTATTTTCTCCATTACATTTCACTGCATGAGAGAACGGTCCGCGTTGTTCCTCACTCAGGGCGTTAATTAATTGCGCACACTCCTCAGCACTTAGTTCTGTCATTAGAGAAATTCTCAAACCAGAATCAGATTCACTAAACAACCGCAGGCGCGTGTTTAATCCCAGTTTATGAAATAATTGCAGGCGCGTCTCCCCATTCAACTCCTGAAATAATGACACACGTTCTGTACTGTTCATACTATTAACTAATTGCGTACACTCTTTATCATTCAAAACCATAACGAAAGAATCTTTCAGTTTTAAACTTAAGCCACGGAACAGTTGTAAACGCTCGCTCGGGCTCAATTTATAGAATAGCTGCAAACATTCTGCTGCGTCCATTTTTTGGACCAATTGCAAACGTCCATTATTCGTTAATCCGCGGAATAACTGCAAAGACTCTTTCTCGTTTAATAGCCGAAATAGTTGTAAACACTCATCACCATTTAGATCACATATTAACTGTGCACGGTTGGAAGTTTGTGCTGTCATGCGGAATAATTTCAGACGCCCCTGTTGGTCTAGCCTACGAAATACCTCTACACATTGCCATTCCTCTAACTGTTTAAATACATTTCGATACTCATCTCGCATGCCCAGTTTACAAAACAATTGTACAAGTGTATTAATATTTAGGTTTTTTACTAACCGTGTGTGTAATTTGGGGCTTAAATTACAAAGTAATTGCAAACACTCCTCATTTACAGCTCCACCTTCAAGCATTTGCTTTACGGTTGAGTAGTTCGAAGATTGTATTATAATTCCCTCTGTTGCACCCGCATGAAGCGATGTTCCGTTTAAGCTTAAGGAACCCATTGCTAGCGGAAAAAATTTCAGAGCGTCTTTATTCCATTTTTGTAACTTTTTATTCACAAGACCCAGCACCATGGACCCTTATTTGAAAATTTGCAACATTTATTTCTGTG
>CAMWJR010000030.1 GCA_947174645.1 uncultured Verrucomicrobiota bacterium
GTATTATGGTAGTGCGCGGGAAAACGATGTGACCTGGAAGCAGTTCGTTATCCTTTTTCGCTCGATTTTTTTAGAGGGGTTTGCGCGCCCATTTGAGGGAATCCGCAAAATCCTCCTGCTGCTAATGCAAAAGTTCCAGGAATTTGGCGGCGAAAAACGCATGCACAGCGAAGTGCAGTCGATTGATACCAACCACGGTACGGTCTCCGGCGTTACGCTTACCGATGGTACATCCATCCGCTGCAACAACATTTTATCGACAATCGGGTATCCCGAAACAGTCAAGCTGTATAGCCAGACACAGTTTTCTCAAACCCCCAAGGGGCAGCTCGCGTTTTGTGAGGCGATTGCCATCTTCGATCGGCCACCGAGTCATTTTGGTTGGGACGACACGATTGTTTTCTTCGAGAAAAACCCACACTTTGCTTACAAAAAGTCGACGGAAGAGGTTGGTCTTTCTTCAGGTGTTATTTGCCTCCCTAACAACTTCCGCTACACCGACGGACACGCGATGTCTGAAGGAACGTTGCGCGTCACAGCACTTTCGAACTATGATAAATGGAAATCGTTGCCATCGACGATGTATCAAGCCGTGAAGCAACGCTGCTTCGACCAACTCATCCACCAAGCGGTTAAAATCCTGGGCGAAACCCGTATTTCCTTCGAGGACTGGAAACAACACCTTCTGGATCGGGATTTTTTTACCCCGCTGACGATCGAACGCTTTACAGGTCGCGTTAACGGCGCGATCTATGGCTCTCCCCAAAAAATTTACGATGGGATTTTGCCGATTAAAAACCTATTTTTATGCGGGACAGACCAGGGATTTTTAGGAATTATTGGTGCGATGTTGAGCGGCATTTCAATTGTTAATCAACACCTTTTGCGCTCTTAGGCCATGAATTACCCCGCGATCGCCCGAACACTCGCCTATATTGCACTCGTCTTATCGGTTTCGTTCGCCATTTGCGCTGGCTGCGACGTCTATTTTTTTGAAAATATCAATGGAAAAGATTGGCTTCCCGCGATCGAAATCACGGCAATTGTTTTTGTTATTTTTTTCATTTTTTCTATTCATCGCAAACCGGAGCTCTTCCGTCGTGAATCGATTGCCATTGTCGGCCTCTCATGGTTATTCGCCTGCGCTTTGGGTATGCTCCCCTATCTTTTTGTCGCCAAGCTTTCTTTTTGCGACGCGTTTTGGGAAGCGACTTCGGGAATTACGACGACTGGGATGACGGTTTTTTCGCATCCAGAAACAATCGGTCGCGGCATCTTGCTGTGGCGGGCACTCTCAACGGCCATTGGAGGCCTCGGATTCGCGGTCTTCTTTATTGTTTTTACACCCTCTGTCGGGACTACGGCTAAACAGATCTTCGCGCAGGAATCCTCTTACGACGTAGCAGATTTCGACGCGGGAAAAATGCAGAGCAACGTTCGACCTCTTTTGTATGTTTATCTTACGCTCACGTTTGCCTGTTTTGTGCTTTTTTTAATTTTCGGCATGTCATTCTACGATGCGCTCTGCTATGCACTTTCGACAGTCGCAACGGGTGGATTTTCAACACATACCGAAGGATTCCAAGCATTTCAATCACCCTTTTTGCCGTGGATCGCCGCCTTTTTTATGATCTTAGGTGGGCTCAACTTTTTTTGCTTCATTGCACTAGCTCGGCACCGATACGATAAGATTCGTGAAAACAGCGAGATTAAAATTTATTGCCTTCTAGTGCTGCTCTCTGGCCTTTTTGTCTATGTTGCCCAGCGCGTCAATGGATCGCCCTTATCATTGAAAGAGGGTTATTTCCACGCAATTTCAACGCTTTCAACCTGCGGGGCGGCGCTTGGTGATACCGCGATCATTTGGACTCCCGTGAACCAGATGTTGCTCATTTTATTAATGTCGTTTGGAGGGTGCGTTGGCTCGACTGCTGGCGGCCTCAAGGTTGCGCGCACTGGTATCTTTTTCAAAGCACTCACGCATACGCTCTTGTGCAGTTTTCGTCCCCAACGCGTCCAAAACATTCACTTTAACCATCGGCGCATTGACAATAATGACCTCAGTAGCACGTTACGCTTCTGCATTTTTGCCTTTTTTTTCACGATTCTTTCCGCACTCGTCTTGCTAGTACTGGAACCTAAATTGGATTTCGCCAATGGTATCGCGACAGCCGTCGCATTGGTTTCGAACTCCGGCGTTATCGCGACGTCTTCGCCGCCGGACTTTACTCTTTTTAGCGATCTTACCAAAATTGTGGCCGCGCTCATGATGATTTTAGGGCGTATCGAGTTCTACGCGCTGATTGTTCTTCTCGCGCCCCAGTTCTGGAAAAAATATTAGGCGTTTTGGACCCGGAATTTGATAACTTTTTTGATTGGCAATCCGTAGCTCGGCGTGCTGCTCAGTGTTTCTTACCACGCATTCGGATGCCTAGTAATTCGTGGCAACAAGAGCGACTTTGCCTTGCGTGCTCCGGAGGCGCCGATTCGGTGTTGCTAGTACTCATTTTCGCGGGAACCTTGCTGCCGAAACAGCTGGCAATTCTGCATTACAACCACAATACTCGGGATAGAGAGACCGACGCCGATGCCGATTTTGTCCAACAACTCGCCGAATCGTTGAAAATTTCGTTTTTTACAGAGAAACGCACGACTGGGGCTCAAACAGAAGATGCTTTACGTTGTGACCGTTATACTTTTTTCGCCAAAACAATCAAAAAAATCGGCAGTCACTACCTCTTAACCGCACACCATGCTAATGACCTCGTGGAAACGATGTTGATGCGCCTCATCCGCGGTAGTTCTGAAATCGCCGCACCCAAAAGATGTCAAAAATTTGGCGATTATTTCCGCATACACCCTTTGTTGGGAATCCGAAAACAAGAAATTTTAGATTTTTTGACAAAAAATAAAATCCCCTGGCGCGAAGATCCGAGTAATCACAGCTACAACTACCTTCGCAACAGGATTCGACAGCTTTTGACGAATTTCGATTCAGCAGCAGAACGTACGCACTGGGAATCGGGATTTGTTTTAGCACACCAGTACCTCGAGGAAGATAGTACCTGCCTCGATACACTCGCCCAAAGTTATATTCAGAGTGATAATCAACTCGACCTTCAAAACGTCCCTTATCCGGCCTTAGTTCGCCGCGCAATTCATCTTTGGCTTCGGCAGCCGATCTCACGCACTTGTTTCGAAAAAATTCTTACCCATCTCGACTCCAAAATCCCCTTTCGCATCACGCTTAACCCTCATTTCGAACTCGTCATTCAAAATCGCATCATAACAAAAAAAATTTTTCGACTTTCGGTACCTTACGAATTCACGGATTGGACGACCGGAACGCTTTATCTTCCAACGGGATGTCGCTTGATACGCAATAATAGCACTCGCGAACAAATTTTTACAGAACCACAGCTCAATCAAACATGTGCTTTTTTAGATCCCCAATATTCCTCCCATATCACCGTTCGGACCTGGTGTCCCGGTGACTGTTATCGTCCTTTCAAAAGTCACGAAAAATCGCTTAAAAAATTGTTTTCCGATCAAAAAATTCCGCGAGAAGAACGCCATCAATTACCGGTCCTCTGTGATTCCGAAGGACGGATCCTTTGGATACCGGGGCTCCCGCCTGCCGATTTCGCTCAAGTTCGCGGTGAATTCGCCCAAAAACTCACTTTTTCGTCGACATAAAACAAAATTTCGATGCGCTTAAGCGGCGTTTAAGCATGGCTACGCCTAGTCCGAAAAAAAACAACAGCCCCCTGCGATCGCTCCTCATTTGGGGCATCGTTATTCTTGCGATGTGCCTGTTGTGGGACGATTACCAATTCGCGATCTCGCGACACCAAGAGTGGACCGTTGCTCAGGTTATCGAAGCGTCGCGTGATGGTCGCGTGACGGAGGGCTACATCAAGTCAGATCCATCAAAAGGCGAAAAGTGGCATGTGATTTATGGCAAGGCACGTTTAACGCAACCCGTTATCGCTCTTGATGGGACCCGCCGCGATCACGTTAATTTTATTGCGGAAGGCAAACTAACAAGCCAGCGCTTTGAGGATCTCATTCAATCGTCGCCCGTATGGAGAGAGGTCGCCAATCATAACTTTTGGACCTCCGTTTTTGTCAGTGTTTTACCGTTATTGCTCCTCATTTTCTTCGCTTATTTTTTCATCTTCCGGCAAATCAAGAACGCGAACCGTACGACCATGATGTTTTGGAAAAGTAAGGCTAAAATGGTCAAAAAGGAGGAACTGAAAAAAACATTTAAGGACTTTGCGGGTTATGAGGAAGCGAAGGAGGAAGTTTCCGAGATTGTCGAATTTTTAAAAAATCCACAAAAATTTCGCGATATTGGCGCTAAAGTTCCGAAAGGCTGCTTGCTGGTTGGCCCTCCTGGAACCGGGAAAACGCTCCTCGTAAAGGCGATTGCAGGCGAGGCCAATGTTCCCTTTTTTAACACCAGCGGCTCGGACTTTGTCGAAATGTTTGTTGGCCTTGGAGCAGCACGTGTCCGCGATACCTTTGATCAGGCTCGAGCAAATGCTCCATGCTTGATTTTTATCGATGAGATCGATGCCGTCGGGCGTAGCCGTGGTGCCGGGATCGGTGGCGGCAACGATGAGCGTGAACAAACTCTGAACTCGCTATTGGTCGAAATGGATGGGTTTAGCGAAAATAGCGGTGTGATTGTTATCGCGGCAACGAATCGCCCCGATGTTTTGGATAGTGCCCTTCTCCGCCCGGGCCGCTTTGATCGCCGCGTTACCATCGATATGCCGGATCTCAACGGCCGACTTGAGATTCTTAAAGTCCACGCAGAACGCTTTAAGCTCAAACCCAACGTCAATTTAAAGGAAATTGCCCGACATACTGCGGGATTCGCCGGTGCAGATCTCGAAAATCTCCTCAACGAAGCCGCCCTACTCGCAGCGCGCTTTAACCATAAAGCCGTTGATCGGCGCGAGATTGACGAAGCGTTCGATAAAGTCGCTTTCGGCCGTGAACGCCGTAAGCTCATGGATGCAAAGGAGAAAAAAGTAACAGCGGTCCACGAGTCCGGCCATGCGATCGTTCAGGCACTCATCGACGAGGGCAATATGCCGGTCCACAAGGTGACGATTCTCCCACGTGGTCAAAGTCTCGGCAGTACCATGATGCTTCCGAAAAAAGATATTCTCAACCACACGAAAACCGAACTTCTCAACGAGATTTGTTGCTGTATGGGCGGCCGTGTTGCCGAAGAAATCGAGTTCAATGAGCTTACAACTGGTGCGGTTGCCGATATCAAGACGGCGACTCAGACGGCCCGCCGTATGGTTTGCGATCTTGGAATGAGTGACCTCGGCGCGATTGCATATGGTGAAAACCAAGACCATGTATTTCTTGGTAAAGAAATCGCCAGGAACCGAAATTACAGCGAGCTCACGGCACAAAAGATCGACCACGAGATGAACCGCATTCTCCAAGAACAGTACGCGCGCGCTAAAGCAATTTTGACGGAACATTATCCGCTCATCCAACAACTCGCCGACGCATTATTGAAGTACGAGACCATCGAAGGTCGCCATGTTTATGAGCTGGTAAAATACGGCAAATTCCGCTCCAAACTTTCCTCTGCTCGCTACCGGAATCCCCCGAAAAAGAAGATAACAACCGCTGCAGATCCTGAAAATAAACCGGAATCACCTGCTCCTGAATCGAAATCCGACAACAAAAATTCATCGAAAAATACGGACGAGAATAACGGCTAGGGTTGAAGGATTCTAGTAAAAGGATGTAGACAATTCGCGGATGTTTTTCATAAAAGGGCGCCGTGGAGCCGTCGCAAACAGACATCGGGGTCGTGAGCCTGTTCGTTCAAGTCATTGTGTACATGTACATCATGCTCTATCCGCCGATTGCTGCAGTAATTCTCCTCGGCATGTCCAAGAGCAATACAGTTGGCGAGCGCCTTGCTGCTGCTCGGAAAGTGTGTTGCATCGCGGGTTTGCTATTGTTTACATTCGCTTTCTTTGGGAACTTGATTCTCGATTCGATTTTTCACATTTCAACGGAGGCATTTCAGGTCGCAGGCGGATTATTGTTATTAACAAGCGGCCTCTCGATGTTGCTTTCTAAACCGGCCGATACAGAAACGGAAGAAGTGGCGCCGACGGGCAAGTTAGAAGCATGTATCGTCACGCCCCTGGCAACACCGCTGTTAGTCGGGCCCGGTACCATCGCCGCGACGATCGTTAAAATTGCGAATCTTCCCGAGGGTTTGAGCTACCGGTTGACATTTTACTTAGCACTAGCGACGACATTGGTCTTGGTTTACCTTACGTTTTATTTTGCCTGTAAATTTTCAAAATACCTCACGCCGGCGCTTTTGGGCGGATTTGAAAAAATTGCGGGTTTCATCGTTGCATCGCTTGCCGCCAGCCTTCTCTTAGCCGGTGCATCGGGATTTTACAAATCCCTATCTGCCAAAGCCCATGAACAAAGTACCAGAGACCTCTACGGAGAATCGGTTGCTCAGATGGTTTTAATAGAATCTGATAACGCGCATTTAGGTTAATTCATCTAGACGCTCTTTCTTCTGCCGACTTGTTCACATTTGACGGACGGGGAATTTTTACTAGAAAGTACCCCTACTGGGGATGGGAAGGCGTAGGTTTGGGAGATGCTTGATCTTGTGTTGTATTCTCGGGAATATCGGTCCGTGTTGCGCACATAGAAACCGCGAAAAATATGGCCGCTCAGGTACGCCTACAATAAGAAAAGCGAACACGGGAAATGTAGAGCTGCCGGTGCCCGACGATGTCGATGCACAGCTGCTAAAAGCCCGAAGTCTATTGATTGCGAAAAAATTCGATGAAGCAAAGCTGATAATCGAAGAAGTTTTGAAAACCGATCCGGACAACGAAAAAGCCCGCGTTATCGCCGAATGCATCCAAAAACACACAGAAAAATCCCCCACCTCGCGTCGTCAAATCCGGGTCCAACTCCTCGATGATGTGGAACATTCATGGCAGTGCTCGCCGAATACCCCGCACATGCCAATACTTTCTGAAGAGAAACCCATCCTCGAAGAAAGCGGCCTACTTCAACGGCTCAACGAAATTGTTGTTCCAACCATCGCCTTTCACAACACCCCTCTCACGCAGACCATCAATGCGCTCATTGGTTTGTCCGAGCAATATGATCCTCAAAAACGTGGGATGAATATGCTTGTCGTTCTCGCACCAGGCATACCGGAACCAACGCTCACCTTGAGTTTGAAAAATATGTCGCTGGATAAGATTTTAAATTTTATCGCTAAGGCGAGCGCGTACCAGTACGACGTCGAAGATGATGTGATCGTTTTTCGAAAAACTGAAAACGCGGTTACCGAACACCTCCAAACGCATTTTTTTAAAATCTCACGCGCTGCTGTCGTCCGTATGACAGGCCTCGCGCCAGAAGATCCTATCAACCAACCCTCTGTTGCCCAAGAAGAGCAACTTATCAAGGCGTTTTTTCAGAAGGCTGGTGTTCACTTTAGTGCGGGCACCAACCTCGCCTTCGATGGCGCGCAGCTCATTGTAACACAAACGCCGCGCAACATCAAACATGTTCGCGATATTTTGGCCAAGTATGCGGAGACGAAACAGGTTGAGATCGAAGCGAAATTTATCGAGGTTCAGCAGGGCGTTCTGGATGAGCTCCAATTTGGCTGGAATTTTTCCAATAACACGCCCCTCAATAAACACCTCCAATCTATTTCCTTATCGACCTCCTCTGGCAATCAAAACAACAATCTACGGACACTCAACGAGGCTTTTAACGTTAAAAGCGCATCGAGTAGCGAAGGGAAAATTGTCATTGGCAACACCTCCAATGCGGGCGGAAATGCACAAGAATTGACAATTGCCAACCCCATTCCCTCGCTTCCTGGCGGTGCGAATCTTGGGGTTATGGCCTCGGATTTTGCCAAAATTACCGGCGTTATCAGCGGAAAACTCGACCTGGCCCTTACGCTACGGGCACTCGAACAACATTCGGGAACCGATTTGATGAGCGCCCCTAAGGTCACCGTGCTTTCCGGACGAACGGCAAAAATTACCGTCGCGAAAGAATTTATTTATCCCAAAACCTACGGTGCGATCTCTTCGGAAGTCGGAACAGGAGACCACGACTCCGCCGGCGTAACTATTACAGCGGGAACGCCTAGTGACTTCGAAACGCGTAACATCGGCGTCGAAATGACCGTCACGCCTATTATTGAAGAGAACGGTTGTATTAGCATGCGATTGGAACCGCGCGTCACGGAACTCGAAGGGTTTATCGAGTACGGTGGTCGCAGTGTGGCGATCCAAGGGAACACATCAGTCGATGTTCCACCGGGATTCTTCCAGCCGATTTTTTCGACCCGTCAGATCCAAACTGAGGTCACGATTTTCGACGGCGCGACGGTCGTAATGGGCGGACTCACGCGCGAAGAAGTCAAGGAAGTTCACGATAAGGTGCCGGTTTTGGGCGATATTCCGCTGCTCGGAAAACTATTTCGCTCTAAAGGCGAGACCAGTCAAAAGAAGAATCTCTTAATTTTTGTGACAGCCAATATTCTCACACCAAGTGGCGCACCAATACGGCAACAAACTCAACTGACTTCTGAAACTTCCGACAATCACGATAATTGACCTAAAAACTCATCCTCAGACCAAACCGGAATTCCCTGTTCTTGCGCCCATGATAATTTTTGGCCGGCATCTTCACCGGCAATCACGACATCTACTTTCTTCGACGCCATTTGCGTAACTATGCCGCCTCTCTGTAGGATCGCAGCCTGTGCTTCACTCCGCGAAAAGCGAGACAATTTACCGGTTAATAAAAACACTTTTTGGGAAAATGCTGGGTGGTTTCGTACTTCCTGCTGCTGAAACTGGAATGGAATCGCACACATCGCGTGGATAAATTCCGACGATTCTTTGAAAAAAGTCTTAATACTCTGCGCGACTTTTGCTCCGACCCCATTGACGGCACTGAGCTCTTCCTCCGAAGCCGCCAAAAACGCGTCTCGAGAAGCAAAATGTTGCGCCAAATCGTGGGCCGTCTTGGCTCCGACAAGCGGAATTTCAAGCGCGTTAATCCAGCGATCCAACGTTGTGTGATAACTCTTTTCGATACTCAATAGAAGCCGATTCGCTGACTTTTCTCCAAAATTCGCTAAACGCAACAAGTCCTGTTTTTGTAGCCGATAAAGGTCGCTGCCCTCGCGTATTTTTCCTTGTTCGACAAGTTGCCGTACGATGGATTCGCCAAAACCCTCGATGTCGAGTACCGGCTTAGATGCAAAGTAGACA
>CAMWJR010000031.1 GCA_947174645.1 uncultured Verrucomicrobiota bacterium
GTTAAAACATCGCCGCGATAATCTTCTATCTTTTTGGCGAGCAAAAAAAAGTCCTTCGCAAGGCGCTTCGCCGGGTATTTCTTTTTGAAGAAAAACATTACAAAATCCAATCGTAAGGAAAATTCGATAAAAGTTCTGCTGAAGACTCGTAAATTACGGCAACATCCTCGATGCGCACACCACCAATATCCGGGTAATAAAGGCCTGGCTCGACAGTCACAACCATTCCTTCTTTGAGCTCGATATGTTGCTTACCAATGCCTGGTGCTTCATGAACTTCGAGCCCAACCCCATGTCCAGTCGCGTGAAAAAATCCCATATTATCGGTCGTCTCGTAACCAAGGTTTTCAAACAGTGCGATATTTTTTTCATGAATCGAGGCCGCATTAACGCCAACCTTAAGTGCCTCAAGCGTACGATCATGTACCATCTGAACCGCGTCATAGACCGCTTTCTGAGTTTCCGTGGGCTGTCCCTTTAAAAATGTTCGCGTCATATCGCCGTAATACCCGGATCCCCTGAGGCAAGGGAAAATGTCGACCACGATAAATTCATTCGCCCGAATCCGTCCAGAGCCACGGAAATGGGGACACGCCGCAGAACGCCCGCAGGCAACAATTGTCTCTTGCGCCAGAGCTCCGTTTTGGAAACAAACATTTTCGATCTCGTGACGGACACGCTCCGATGTGAGGTATTCCCCGTCAAGCCATAGATCGCCGTTTGTCACTTCGGCTTGGGAAAGCATCATTTTTGCCCTCTCAAACGCTAATGAAGTTACGCGACAAGCTTCGCGGATTTGATCACATTCTTCAGCGGTTTTAGCGGTACGTTCCGGCAAAAACTCATCTTCAACGATCGCGTATGGCAGTTCTGCCTTTTGAATTTTCAGTAATAGTGCTGCTGGGAAGTTTTTCGGCAATAAAAGTGTCTCATCGGGATATCGCTCGCTAATAGCTGCAATTAAATTAATGAGCTTTGGCTCTCCTTCTGGGACTAAATCTTTAGGCAACAAAACCCCATCAAACGCCGATTGCTCACGCATCGCGGCAAACTCGAGTTCATTTGCTACAGCATAACGTTGACCCTCAACCTCAAACGCCAGAAATGCGTCGGTCGTAAAAAAATGCCCCCAGTAGAGCAAATTTGCATCGGTTGCAGGCGTCGCATAAATCAATCGAATAGCCATAGCTTATAGCTGCTTGAGAACGGCGGTCGCTTGTTCTTGCCAATAGGACGAATGATCGCGGTGTGCAAGCTTGTTAAAAACATCCTTCGCACGCGCAACTTCCTGTCGTCCCCACAGGCTCATTCCCAATGACCACATCGCCTTCCCCTGGATTGATCCTGGATACTTTGTGCTCCCCGCAATATTGTTGAGAAGTTTTTCACCCTCTTCGAGAGCGCCAGAACGTAATAGCGAAACCGCTTCTTGAATTTCTGCTTTTCCGCCAAAAGGACTGTAGCCAAAGGCGGCTACGGCACGACGGTAGTGATCTGCAGCGGTCTTAAAGTCGCCCTGTATGTAGGCACGGGAACCGAGCGTTTCAAAAAACGTACCTGCTAATTTCGTTTGCGCGTGTTTTTTCGCAAAAGCTTCGATGTTATCGCTCAGTAACGCGTTATTGTAGTCTCGTTCGCGTGCATAAGTAACCATCGTTTTCCCAATCGTTATAATAACGGCTAAAACAACCAGGATCCCAAGTACGATCCCGATCTGTTTAAAGGCCGATAAATGTTGCGCAAAAAATACCCACGCCCGATCGCCGAACGATACGGACGCCCCTACTTCGCCTTCTGGCGCTTCCCCTAACGGCTCATCACTCATAGAATCTGGGTGTTTAGGAGGGGACTCGAACCCCTATGCCTCTCGGCACTGCCGCCTGAAGACAGCGTGTCTACCAATTCCACCACCTAAACGCTTGTTAATGAGGATCGTTATTCCAGGATTTTTGTCAAGCTAGTGCGTGACATTTCCTTTATAAAGGGTATCATCGTCATAACATGAAGTGGAAGGCATTTTTTTTGGGGCTTATAGTCTTCATTGGAGCGTTTTTTTATTACCCCTCCAAGCAGATCATCCTTATCGGGGAACGTCATTGTGATGAATCCTGTTTACAACAAGAACTCGCGTTATGGGATCGCTATTACCAACGTGGCTTTCGGCATCTTTTTTTAGAGACACCCTTTTATACGGCACAATATCTCAATCTTTGGATGCGATCTGAGAACGATGACTTTTTAAATTTACTCGAAGCGGATTGGGAAGCGCATCATGTTGCCTCACAAGGTCCACGTATTTTAAACTTTTTCAAAACCATTAAGACAAATTATCCAGAAACGATTTTCCATGGCACGGATACGGGACACCAAGACGGTATCGGTCCTCGTTATCTGGCCTATCTTGAAGAAAACAATCTCAAGGATTCTGAGTATTATCAAAAAGCACAGGAAATTATTAATCAAGGGAACTACATTTACCGCGACGATGGATTCGATTGGAATACGCGTGAATTCATGATGACGCTCAACTTTATCCGCGAATATGAGGCCTCAGGGAGACCCCATCTGATAGGGATTTACGGCTATTTACACATTGGGACGGAGCCCTCCGAGATTACCGTTCCCCGGATGATACAACAACTCAAAGCATATTATCGTATTCAGACACACGACATACGGCGTCTCTAACGAAACCAGATGATGATAAGAAAGATTTTCTTAGGGATTGGCTTACTTTTAGCGGGATACTATGGATATCGTGCTGTATCTCCTCCGGTCGAGTTTTTCCCGAAACAAGAGGCTAGTGCATTGGGGAAAATTTTTTTATTAGGCGAAACTCACAATGATGAGCTCTGTCTCAAAAAGGAGATCAAATACTGGAAGCACTGCTACGATACCTACGGATTCCGACATTTATTCATGGAGGAGTCTTATGCGACCGCACAATTTTTAAACCTCTGGATGCAAGCCGAGAACGATGAAATTTTAAATCAGCTCGAACAAGATAGGGAATGCGCTCACCTTGATAGTTTCGGACCTAACGTGATAAAATTTTTCAAAACCATCAAAGATTCCTGTCCCCAAACGATCTTTCATGGCACAGACGTCGCGCATCTGTTCAAGTCAACCGATCAGCGATATCTTGACTATTTAGAAGCACAGGGACAAAGAGATTCCGAAGCCTATCAGCGTACTCAAGAGAATATCGAACAAGGGAAATGTATTTACATAAATAACGGATTCGACTGGGATACGCGCGAATTCATGATGGTCCAAAACTTCATACGCGAATTTGATGCACTCGGTGGACTTGGTACTATGGGCATCTATGGTTCCGCTCACCTCTATCGCGAATGTTTCCAAAAAATTACCATTCCTCGTATGATCGAACAATTAATAGAACATTACGGCAGAATTGTTCGTGGTAAATTTGCCGGAGATTAACCCGCGTACCGTACTTGACGCCGCATCGCTTCTTGATAGCTTTAGGCGCAATGGGAACGCTCATAGCGGATGGACGGGAAGTGACCTTTACTGAAGAAGAAACACTACTCGAAGTTTTCAATAAAACGGGATTCAAAATCCCACAAATGTGCTTTCTCGCCGGATTAACACCCAATGGCCGTTGTGGTCTCTGTACCGTCGAACTCCAAAGTGCTCCAGACTGGGTTCCGATTCTCGCCTGTGCGATTCGTCCACAAGAAGGTATGGTGGTTCGGACACAATCCGAACGCATTACTATGATCCGTACGCTTGCAGCCCAACTCCTCTTACGTTCACATCCCTGTGACTGTGACTACTGCGAACACTTTGGGGATTGTGAACTCCGTCGGGTCTATAATAAAACCGGTTTCGGATTTACACGCGCTATTGAAGATGGGAAAAAGCAAAAACCCTATCTTGCTCCACTCTCCGACCGACTCCTACTGGACCGTGAAAAGTGTACCTCCTGTGGTCTCTGTGTCTCTTTCTTCCGCGAAGAACTTGGTGAAGATTTTGTTCACTTTATCCGAGAAAAAAACGACCACCTTCGCCTCGAACGCTATCCCCATACGAATACGGAGAACGGCTATCTTCTCAACGCCATCGAACTCTGCCCATGCCATGCGCTTTTTGACCAACAAGCCCTCAGTGCTCTGCCCTCCTGGAAATTACACACCGTTTCTGGAATTTCTACTGAAAGTAGTGCCGGCAATAATATTTATCTCTGCGCACATGATGGGGAAATCGCCTATGTTAAACCACGTCCCAATTCCCAGGTCAACCGCTATATTCCCGACAGCGTTCGCAGCCTCTATCGCGATAACGACAAAAACCGCATCGATAAAGTTTTATTCCACGGACAGCCCATCGATTTACGTGAAGCGCTCACGAAGTTTCTTAAAATGGTTGGCTTTGGACACCGCTGTGCGATGGTCGTCCGAGCTAGCCTTTCGTTAGAGAGTCTCTTCCTCATCCGTCAACTCGCGGATATTTTAGGAGCACCCGTTTTCTTTAAAAAACATCCTCAGGAAGGCGATAGTTGGCTAATTTCAAAAGATGCCGATACCAACGTCCGTGGCGCACTCCTGACACGTGCTATTAAAAAGGAACAAATTGAAGATTTCCAAGAAATCGAAACGCTGATCGATAACCGTCAAATCCAGACACTCATTGTTTTAGAAAACGATCTTCTCGCTGAGGGATTTCCCAAAAAGGCGTTTGAAAAAGTGGAAAGCGTTATCTTTGCGAGCCATAAAAATACTACAACGCCCTATGGACATCTTATTTTTCCCCTAACCACTGTCGTCGAAGAAGATGGTCACCTCATCAATCAGAACTTTTTATTACAGCGCTATCATCGTGCGCTCATACGCCCAACGGAAGCACAACCCCTGTGGCAATGGCTCGCGATGGCTAAAAACAGTTATTTAGGCAATATGGGACTTCAACGAGAATTCCAATCGATCGAAGCGGTTTGGGATGCACTTTCAAAATCCATACCCGAATTCGTTACCATTGATTTTGCTAAAATACCGGATAAGGGCATAACGATCGACGGCCAACGTTTTACCAACTTCCCCTTTTGCGACCGAGAATAAGGGATTGCCAAACAGGCGTTCGTGGGTTAGCTGCGCAGGTGATGAAGAAGTTGGTGATCGCGGAAAAGCCGAGTGTCGCTCAGGATATCGCAGATGTTTTAGGGGATTTCCAGAAAAAAGACGGCGTTTTTGAAAATGACGATTTTATCATTAGCTCTGCGGTCGGCCATATTGTTGAACTTTACATGCCAGAAGACTTTAATCCCGATTGGAAACGTTGGTCGCTCGACATTCTCCCTATCATTCCCCAAGAATTTAAAACAAAGCCCATTGCAAAAAATAAGACCAAATTCAACGAACTTAAAAAACTCATGCACCGACGCGATGTGGGAACCGTGATTAATGCCTGCGATGCCGGTCGTGAAGGGGAACTTATTTTTACGTATATTTATGAACTTGCGGGTTGTCAAAAAACCGTTGAACGCCTTTGGCTTTCCTCGATGACACAAGAGGCAATTCGTGAGGGATTTTTACATCTACGTCCCAGTTCTGAAATGCAAAATCTTCAAGCTGCTGCCCGTTGCCGTTCTGAAGCTGATTGGCTTATCGGGATTAACGGAACGCGTGCGATTACGGCTCGTACCGCTCGTGGCAGTGGTGTGGTGACGATTGGACGAGTACAAACGCCGACACTCTCCATGATCTTACAGCGCGAGAAGGAGATTCGTCACTTCCGACCCAAGCCCTACCATCGGATCATAGCTGACTTTACCATTCATAATGGCCAATATCAAGGCATTTATCAGCGCCCAAACTTTGATAAAAACAATAAAAACCCGGATGAACGCATCGATCGCCTTTTCGATCTCACACAAGCCGATACCTTGATTGAAAAAATCAACGCTAGCGGTACGGCCGTTATTACAGAGAAAAAGAGTAAACGGAAATCGAATCCACCCAAGCTCTACGATCTCACGACACTACAACGCGAGGCACATACGCGCTACGGGATGCCGGCCGGTATGACACTCAAACTCGCCCAATCGCTGTATGAGAAGCATAAATGCCTCACCTATCCACGAACAGACTCCAATGCTCTCCCCGAAGATTATCCGCCCACTTGTCGTCAGGTGCTTAGCGCATTAGGAGGAGATTTTACATCTTATGCCCAGGAAATTCTCCAAAACAACTGGATCGACGAAAATAACCGAAAGATTTTCAATAACAAACAAATCAGTGACCACTTTGCGATTATTCCGACGAAAAAGTTTGCCACAAATCTCTCCGAAGAAGAGCGCAAGATCTACACTATGGTCGTTCAACGCTTTTTGTCGGTTTTTTATCCAGCAGCGGAGTTTGAAATTACAACACGCCGTTCGATCGTCGATAATACCTACGAGTTTCTAACTGAAGGGAAAATTCTTGTATTTCCAGGCTGGCTGGCCGTATATGGGAAAACGCTTGAAGATGGTACGACGCCACTCCCGGCCGTTGACGCTGCGGATGGCACACCGCCTCAAGCAGCCGTAGTCGCCCACAAGGAGGAAAATGAAACGCGTCCCCCAGCGCGATACAATGAAGCAACTCTATTATCGATGATGGAAACCGCAGGGAAGATGCTCGACGATGAAGAGCTCGCTTCGGCCATGAAAGAGCGTGGGCTCGGTACGCCGGCGACTCGGGCACAAATTATTGATCACCTCATCGATTTACGGTATATGGAGCGGCAAAAAAAAGATCTTGTTCCGACCCCAAAAGCCGAAGGCCTTTTTGACTACCTTGATACGGTTCAAGTTCAGACACTTTCAAGTCCCACCCTTACCGGGGATTGGGAATATAAATTGCGCCGCATGGAACAGGGCCAGCTGGATCGTGAGACGTTTATGCAAGGAATTGCCGAACTGACACGCGAAATGGTCGATAAAATTAAAGCTTTTGACGAGTCTCAACAAAAACCACGCATTTCGAATCTTATTTCGCCAACAGACAGCAAGCCGATGCTCGAATTTTTGCAATACTATCGCTCTCAAGATGAGCAATTGAAGCTCTACAAGGTCATTTCGGGACGCCGCCTCTTGGAATCAGAGTTAGCTGAATTATTACAAAACGGCGCCGTTGGTCCACTGGAGGGATTTCGGTCAAAAGTTGGGAAAACATTTGCTGCCAAGCTCTATTTGAACGAAAACAACGAAGTCAAATTTTCCTTTCAAAATAACAAAAACGACAACATAAGCGACGAATCGCTTACGCCAGAAAGGATCAAAACCTACCCTAAAATCGGGCCATGTCCCTGTTGCGGCGGCAACGTTCATGCGTTGGACTCCTGGTACATGTGCGAGCACTTTTTAGATGATTCCAAATGCCCCTTCCGTCTTGGACGGTATATTTTAGAGCAGCGCATCGATGAGACACAGGCCACGAAATTGCTAACAGAAAAAAAGAGCGATCTTTTGGAGAATTTTTGCTCGAAACGCACTGGAAAAATGTTTTCTGCCTATCTCACGCTCGACGACGAGGGGAAAGTGGGCTTCGAATTCCTACCTCGCAAGAAAAAATCTTAAAAGATTGTTCTATGGAACATTTTTAGGAGCTGTATCGACAAACATTTCCTCGAACGAAAGCCCTGTGAGTTTTGTGAGTTGCTTTACAAGTTGGTAAAGAGTGATCATCAACACAATTGTGCAGGGGAGCACGATTACGGGATAACTCCAAACTGTCATACGCGCCAATTCTTTGTTAAATTCAATGGTCCCTGTCTCACTATGCACAAGATATTTCGCTAGAGCAAAATTTAAAACGGCACTCAGTAAAAATGACCCCGCAATTTTTAACGTACCCCTCGACAACAGGTGTTGTAGCGCGAATTGCTGCTGCGGCGAAGGCAGTTGATTGCCTATCTGATCTACGTTCATAATCGCTTCATTGAAAACGAGTACCTTGATTAACGGATAACGCGTAAAGGCCGAAATAAACACAACCAACCCCAAGAATAACGGCAAGAGCGCTTCCTTAATTGCAATATATTCTGTGGGAAGCTTCAATAGTCCAATGACGCCCGTCAGCAAGACACTAACAAATCCAATAACAGAAAAAATATTACAGCGTCGCGAATGACAAAAATCGATCACTCCGTAACCCAGCGGAAACGTCAGTGCTAATACTAATGCGATTTGTGGATCGATTCCAAACCAATCTCCTGCTTTCGACATCAAAATCGAAGGGAGAATAACGTTAAACCCGAGGTTGAGGAATGGATTCTCGCGCTTTGTTTTCACAGATTAACGGAACTTTCTGGACGCTCGATCGCGATCTTTCGGGATCTTTTCTCTTGCCGAACATGGCGCACAAGGCCATGAACAACGTAGCTCAAAAAGACGATCGCACATGAAAACTGGTGAAACCAAGAAATCGTCGCCAAGACTCCGATGATCGCAACAAACGTCCCCAGGCGCGTCCGCGTACTCCAATTGATCTTTTTGAAGCTTGGGAAACGAATCGCACTTACCATCAGGTATGCCGTTAGGAGCATAATAAACGGCAAAAAAATCGAAAACACATGGAGGTCATAACTGTCGACAATAAGCACAAACGACGCGATAACGCCTGCCGCCGCCGGTACCGGAAGGCCTAAAAAGTCGTATGACGGGATTGTTTCTTCTCGGGGAAGTAGCGGACTTGTAATGACATTAAAGCGCGCGAGGCGAACTCCTGCGCATAACAAATAAATAAACCCGATCATCCAGCCCAATTGGCGGAAAAACAAGTACTCATCGCATGGCGAAAGGATGCGCAAAAAGACCATCAGGGCTGGCGCTACACCGAAAGAAACCATGTCGGAAATCGAGTCAAACTCGAGGCCAAAGAGCGATTCCTTCTTTTTAAGTCGTGCAACGCGCCCATCGAGCATATCCGCAAGCCCCGCAAAAAAAATCAACCAGACCGCCTGTTGGTAAAAACGGTGCGCTGTCGCTGCATCGACTGTTGCGTAACGCGCCTGTATACACCGAATAATCGACAAAAAACCGCAAAATAAATTGGTCGCCGTAAAGATATTGGGCAAGAGGTAAATACGGCTTGCATCGGCAACATTGGAATACTTTTTCGAGACCGACATTCTTCAGAGACGAACAATACGCGATTTCCCGAAAGTGCAAGTTTTTCCCGCGATTTTCGAGTTGTATGCGACGCTCTCTTTCAGCAACATACGGCAATGGCAACGCTCACCGTACCGAGTGATATCATTCCCGATCGTTGCGATAAGATCCTGGCGCAACTGCTCCAACTACCGCGATCTGTCATTAAGTC